>NZ_JBFXHE010000022.1:0-11744 GCF_050177295.1 Desulfobacter sp. | reverse complement strand
ATTTATGTTACTTGAGCAAACCCTGTTACGCCCCTCAGCCTTTGCCTTATACAGCATCTGGTCAGCCTTTTGCAGCAAGGTATCCACTGTTGTATCGCGACCTGGAGAGATAGTGGCTGCTCCTGCGCTGATGGTGATATGGTCTGCCACGTCTGAATAGGCATGCGGTATCTTCAAGTCAGCAACAGCAGTGACTAAACGTTCGGCAATAAACCGTGTCCCGGCTGCGTCGGCATGTGGAAGAATGGCAACAAACTCTTCTCCCCCATAGCGGGCGATAAGATCGCCAGGTCTGCTGACGCATTCAGCAAGCGCTGTGGCAACCTGCCTGAGGCATTCATCGCCGGAGCCGTGACCATATTTGTCATTAAACTGCTTGAAATGATCAATATCCAGCATGATCATTGACAACGGTCCTCCGCCTCTGACGGCTCGCTTCCATTCCGCATTCAGTGTTGTATCGAATCGCCGTCGATTGGGAATGCCGGTCAGGCCGTCCAATGCGGCCAGATTTTCAAGAAGGTCAGTCTTGAGTTTCATCCTGAGGTGATTGCGTACCCTGGCAAGCACAATGGGCAGACTGTAGGGCTTGGATATATAGTCGGCAGCACCCAGATTCAAGCCGAACTCTTCTTTTTTAGACGCCGTGTGCGAAGTGACAAAAATAATGGAAATATCCTTGGTATTTTCACTCTTCTTGAGACGACGGCAGACTTCATAGCCATCAATCCCCGGCATCATGATATCCAGAAGTATCAGGTCTGGTTGATCATCCTGCCGGGCCAGTTCCAGGGCAAGCAGACCGTTTGTCGCGGCTATGATTTCATATTTGGGTTGCAGCGCCTCGGCAAGTATATGAATGTTTGTTGGCTGATCATCAACAATCAGTATGGTTTGTTTTTTAATATCCATTATATCTGTTCCTTGATAGTGACCTATGCCTTTCTCAAGAAGCGCTTTTCCCATCATATCCGTGGTGCTGGTTTCAGATACAGCCGCCGGCGTGTCCGATTTTTCAATACCTGCAATAGTCGTGAGGAGTTCCGTCATCTGCTGTTCCAGGGCATTCAGCAGTTCGGACACGTTCTCTTCACGCCCCTGTTTTATCGCCTTTTCCACGTCGCACGCGGTGGAAGCAAGCGCCTCGGCGCCAATGTTTCCTGCCACCCCTTTGAGTGTATGTACCAGAAATCTTATCCGTTCATCATCATGCGTTTGAATTGCCTGCCGGATCTCACGCATGGTGGAGAGGTTTTGGGAATGGAAATCAATCAGGACTGTCCGCAGCAAGGTCTGGTTGCCGCTGAACTGTTCCAGTACCCCGGCCATGTTTATGCCGGTCAGGGTGTCAGGGAGAATGCCTTCCTGTATCCGGGGGATTTTCACGCGTACCTGTTTACTGGGTGGCTTGATCCACTGTGCCAGGGTTGCATACAGCTGATTCGGGTGAACCGGTTTGGAGACATGTCCATTCATGCCGATCGCCAGACACCGTTCCCGGTCCTTTGCCATGGCATGGGCCGTAACAGCGAGAATGGGGAGCTTCCTGGCTGATTTCATTTGCCTGATCTGGCGGGTTGCCTCATAGCCGTCCATGACCGGCATCTGCAGATCCATCAGGATGAGATCAAAGGAGGATGAGGCCACAAGTCCCACCGCTTCCTGGCCATCACCTGCGCACGCGGCGGCAATGCCGACCTGGGCCAGCAGTTCAAGCATGATCATCTGATTGGTGCTGTTATCCTCAACCACCAGAACCCGCGCGCCTGACAGGTTATGTTGTTGCAGCGGCACTGTGGCGTGCTCTCCAGTTTGCATTGCTTTGGGTGTTTCCTGATTTTTCAGCACAGATATGATCATCAGGAGCAAAGACTGCGGAGTGACCGGTTTGGTCACAAAGGCGTGGATGCCATGATTTTCCAGTCCTTGCTGGATCGCTTCTTTTGAATAGGCAGTGACCATCATAATTACAGCGCCATTGGCAATGTCAGGGGCATACTTTTGACGTATGAGCTTGGCTGTTTCAATGCCGTTTAAGCCGGGCATTTTATAATCCAGCAGGATAATGCGGTAGGGGTCTTCTACCGGGTTATCCTGAAGGATGTCAAGCGCAATTCTACCTGAATCAGCTGGCGTGACCCGCAGATCGCTGGATTCCAGCATGGCGCAGAGGATCTCCCGCGACATCGGGTTGTCATCTACCACCAGGACTTTCATTCCCTCAAGGGATAAAGCCTGATCAGCCAATGGTTCATATTGCTCAGATGAAATTTCAAAGTTGACAGTAAAGAAAAACGAGCTTCCCACGCCAGGTTCCGATTCTACCTGCAGTGTGCCGCCTTGGAAGTCTACCAGTTGTTTTACGATACTCAGCCCCAGGCCGGTGCCGCCATATTTGCGGGTGATAGAGCTGTCGGCCTGGACAAAGGGGGCAAAGATCCGTTCTACCTGGTCTTTATCCAAACCAATGCCGGTGTCGGACACCTTGAAGGTCAGGTCAACCCTGTTATCTTTAACCGGGGCAGCTGGTACTGCCGAAACGATGATATCGCCATGATCCGTGAATTTTAAGGCATTGCTGAGCAGGTTGTTTAAAATCTGGGCCAGTCGCGAAGGGTCTCCCACCAAGAGCGGCGGGATATCCGGTGAGATGGAGAACATCACTTCATTTCCGCGTTCTTCGGCTTTTAAGGATATCTGGTCACCGAGTTTTTCAAAGAGATCATGGAGACTGAAATCAATCCGTTCAAAATCAAGCTTGCCTGCCTCAATTTTGGAAAAATCCAGGATATCATTGATGATGCCCAGCAGTGAATCAGCCGACCGACTGATCTTGGTGATATACTCACGCTGTTGCGGATTCAGGTCTGTTTTCAAGACAAGGTAGGAGATGCCGGTGATGGCGTTCATCGGGGTGCGGATCTCGTGGCTCATGTTGGCCAGGAATTCGCTCTTGGCCTGATTGGCCGCCTCGGCGCTCTCTTTCGCCTGTTCCAGTTCACGCTCAAAATGCTTACGGTCAGAGATATCTCGTATTGCTTCAACAGAGCCAATACGCTCGCCACTACTGTTGAAGAGCGGAGACGCAATTGCCCAAACATGAGCGCCCTTGCCCGAATAAACCTGGGAAACAAAAGTTTCGGCATATATGGCATTCCCTTTCCGTTGGATGTGACTATATTGGCTTGCAATGCTTTCATCAGTGATATCAAGAAGATCTATCAACTGCTTTCTTCGGTCACCATAAAACGGCAGGGTGTATGCATAATTGCCCTGGCCAAGCATCTCTTCCTTGTTGACCCCTGACATTTGCTCCATCGCCTTGTTCCAGGCAATAACAACCTTGTTTTGATCAATGACAAAGGTAGCATCGGGAAGGAAATCAATGATATCGAACAACTGCTGCCGTGATTCTCTTAACTCATTCTCAATCTGTTTTTGCTCGCTAAAGTCCCTGCCAATGGCCATTAAATGCGTTTTTCCTTTTAGTTTAATGGTGCAGAGCGTGACTATGGCGGGAAAGGTTGCCCCATCTGATTTGCAATGAGTCCAGGCAAAGGTATCCTTTCCAAGCGTAAGCGCCTGTTGAACATGATCCTTGATAAGCTTTGAAGACAGTTCTCCGTTCTCCTGGTACTCCGGAGACAGCCTGTCAGGCGTTGTGCTGAGGAAACACGCCCGAGAACCGGTGTCGTGTAGTTGCACCGCCGCTTCATTGCAGTCGATAAAGGTGCCCGTTTCAGGATCAATGATGGAAAGCGCGTCAACAGAAGACTCAAAAATAGTTCTATATGTTATTTCACTTTCACGAAGCGCCTTTTCCGTACATTTTAATTCAGAAATATCCTCAAATGTCCAAATGGCCCCGTTTTCAATGCTGGCTGAATCCACCATTTTTCCGCGCATTCTTGCCCAGAAATGTGTCCCGTCTTTTTTCATCATGTCATAATCAGTACTGAATACCTTCCCTTGCGCAAGGACAGGATAAGCGGCTTCAATAAAACGTTCAAAAGATTGCTGTGATGGGAAAAATATGCAGGTGCTCTGATTTTCCATCTCTTCAAGCGAATAGCCGAACAGCTCACTCATTCTTTGATTCACCCAGATCTGTTTCCTGTTAATCACGAAGGTAATACCAACACTGGCGTTTTCAAGAATCATGTTTTGCTGGCGCATGACATAGTGCAGTTTTTCCTCAAGAGTGCCTTGATGCCGTTGGAGCCGTTTCAAGCCAAATATTCCTGCAAAACAGAGCAGAACAAAAACAAACGCATGTATAAGCGTATCACTCCACCACTGTTTGTATATGGCCGAGTATTCCCTGCTGCAATTAATATAAAGCGGCTTAAGCAGTTTTAGTGATTCCGGCTGTACGGTGTGAACTGCCATGACGCGAATGTCGGGATAGGTGGGAGATTTACCTATGAAAATATTTTTCTGTCTGCCGCTTGTCTTGTGCCGTGCATAAAATGTGTCGGGTACAGCCAGGTTTTTACCTGAATATTGCATTTTCTTGTCAGGGGACATTATAAAGCAGATCCCGTCACTGTGGACAATGCTGGTCAGCATATCCGGTGCATAGAGTACAGAATCAAGAAGGGTCTTAAAGTAGACCGGGTCGATTCCAGCTGACACGACGCCGTTAAACGCACCGGTTGAGGATGGAATGACACGGGAGATATTCATAAGGAAATTGCCCAATACGCTCTTGAAGGGGGGGGATATATAGAGTCTGGACGGGTTGTTATCTTTCTCGGGGGTGGCAAAATAATCCCGGCTTCGAAAGTTCCGTCCGATCAGTTCTTCCCGGTTTGAGTTCGTAATGGTTCCCTCTGCATCAAGAACAAATATGGTGCGAATGCCGGGCATGGCGTCTGTGAGCGCCTGCAAACGTCGGTTGGCCAGTCTGATCTTCTCGTGCTCACAGAAATATGACATGTCCTTGATGATTGATTCCAGCGTCAGGTTGGCGGCTCGAAGCTGACCTTCAACATTTGCGGTAATGACTTTGGCTTGAGTCTGCAGGCGATGTTCCTCCTGCGTTATGATGGTATGATGCTCGGCAAACCGCTGGTAACCGATGACGGTTGCAACGATGACAAGGACAATAATCAGCATCAGCCATTGGGTGCGAAGGTTCTGCATCAAGGTCGTCTGGATGTTTTCTGGCTGATCATCAACCATCAGTATGGTTTGTTTTTTAATATCCATTATACCTGTTCCTTGATAGTAACCTTAATTGAGGTTGCCACTAGTTGCAGCGACTTTTGTGCCCCTTTGAAATCAAACCCGGCCAACTGCTGCTCCAACTTCGTCCGCTCC
Source organism: Desulfobacter sp. (assembly GCF_050177295.1). NCBI lineage: Bacteria > Pseudomonadati > Thermodesulfobacteriota > Desulfobacteria > Desulfobacterales > Desulfobacteraceae > Desulfobacter > Desulfobacter sp. The sequence continues at coordinate 6,422 of NZ_JBFXHE010000022.1, read as the reverse complement.
GGGATATCCGGCAGGTGTGGTTTCAATAAACTGAATTTCTCGGCAGCAGACACCTTGCCTTGTCTGACAAGAGTGTACAATTCCTCCATGCTCCTCTCAAGGAGCACTCTCCCCATCATATCCGTAGAGCCGGTTTCAGATGCAGCCGCCGACAAGCCTGATTTTTCAATACCTGCAATAGTCGTGAGGAGTTCTGTCATCTGCTGTTCCAGGGCATCCAGCAGTTCAGGCACGGTCTCTTCACGCCCCTGTTTTATCGCCTTTTCCACTTCGCGCGCGGTGCCAGCAAGCGCCTCGGCGCCAATGTTGCCTGCCACCCCTTTGAGGGTATGTACCAGAAACCCTGCCTGTTCATCATCATGCGTCTGAATTGCCTGCCGGATCTCACCCATGGTGGAGCGGTTCTTGGCGTGGAAATCAATCAGGGCTGTCCGCAGCAAGGTCTGGCTGCCACTGAACCGTTCCAGCACCTCGGCCATGTTTATGCCGGTCAGCGTGTCAGGGATAATGCCATCCTGTTTCCGTATCCCGTGACATTGCACGTTTACCGGTTTGCTGCGTAGCTTGATCCACTGTGCCAGGGTTGCATACAGCTCATTCGGGTGAACCGGCTTGGAGACATGTCCACTCATGCCGATGGCCAGGCACCGTTCCTGGTGCTGTGCCATGGCGTGAGCCGTCATGGCAATGATGGGAAGCTTTTCGGCGCTCTTCATCTGCCGGATCAGACGGGTCGCCTCATAACCGTCCATAACCGGCATCTGTACATCCATCAAGACAGCGTCAAACGGCATTGAGAAAGCAACCATATCCACCGCTTCCCGCCCATTATAGGCTTGTTCCACCGTAATGCCAGCCTGGTTCAGCAATTCAATCATGATCATTTGATTGATGCTGTTATCCTCCACTACCAGTACCCTTGCCCCAGCCAGTTCCTGTGCGTTTACCGGTGCGGTGGTGCGTGTGTCTGTGCGAACGCCACCTGATGAGGTCCCGTGGTTTTTAACCACGGCCCTCATACTGTCTAACGTGGCTGAAAAATCCGCTGATCTGCTTTCCGGCGATACCGCCAGGGTGATGGTAAAGGAAAAACAGCTTCCCACCTCCGGCTCTGATTCAACCTGTACCGTCCCCCCCATTGTTTCAACCAGGCTTTTCACAATACTCAGCCCCAGGCCGGTGCCACCGTATTTGCGGGTGGTGGAGCTGTCCGCCTGGACAAAAGGGGCGAAGATCCGCTCTATCTGCTCTTGATTCATGCCGATGCCGCTGTCAGATACCTTGAAGGTGAGGGCTATTCTTCCCGCCTCTACCGGAGAAGCCAATTCAGCGGAAATGACGATATCACCATGCGCGGTGAACTTTACCGCGTTGCTGATCAGGTTGTTCAGAACCTGACTCAGCCGGTGTGGATCGCCGACCAGCAGCGGAGGGATATCCGGGGCTATATGGAACATGACTTTGTTCCCTTTTTCCTCAACGCTCAGGGATATCTGGTTTCCTATTTTTTCAAAAACTTCAGTCAAGCTGAAATCGATTGATTCAAAATCCAGCTTGCCCGCCTCGATCTTGGAGAAATCCAGGATGCCGTTGATAATAACGAGCAGCGAATCGGCGGCGTCACGGATTTTAGTGACATAATCCCGCTGGTGCGGATCAAGATCGGTTTTCAGGACAAGATAGGAGATGCCGGTAATGGCGTTCATCGGAGTACGGATCTCATGGCTCATGTTGGCCAGGAATTCGCTTTTGGCGCAACTGGCCGCTTCGGCGGATTTCATGGCGATTTCAAGTTTTTCAGTGCGCTCATTTACTCGCTGTTCCAGCTCACAGTTTAATTGCTGCATCTCATTCATCATCTCTTTCAGTCGATGCGTCATGACATTGAACGATATGCCCAGCTGACCGATTTCATCGTTCGAATTATCCTGAACCGTAACCGTCAAGTCTCCACTTGCGATGGATTGTGCAGCCTGGCTCAGGCTGCCTAAACGACGGGTCAGCAGATAACCGAATAAAATTCCCAGGGCAGCAATGATCATCATCCCGGATATGGCAATGGTGATGCCACGCCTTGTTACCTGCTTCATCGCATCGTTAAGCGCTTTGTTGGAAAACTGGATGGCGGCAACTCCGGTGCCAAGATCTTTGCTAAGCCAGAACATATCTGTGGAATAAGCTAATTTTGCGGGAAACGGAGACCCAACTTCGGAAAAAGCAGAACTTACAACAATGATTTTTAAACTATTGGCAACCAGCACTTTGTTGACATGAGGATCTTTGATCAATTTTTCCGCATAAAGCTGCAAATCACTGAATTCGACCGTGAAGAGCGCCGGCTTGCTGAGGTCGGAAAAGATATCCAGAAAAATATGCTCATGTTCCAACAACTGCTGCCGGCTATTCTCCCGGAAATAGGGGATTGTCTGGCTGAATACAAGAATCACCATAACCGTTTCAAGCAGGAAGATAGATGCGGCGATTCTAAATTTGAGGGAGGACAAATTAAAACGCATGGTCATTTGCCGGAGCTGATATATTTCCTGATGACGTCGTAGTCGCTATCCTCCGCCGGAACAACGGATTTGAAATAAAGTTCATCAAGTATTTTCCTGCCACCGGCAGTATTTTCAAGGGTCAGGGTTACTTTAAGCAAAATATCCCTGTCTTTTTGCGGCACCCTTTTATGTACGACTATGAGTGTGTTGGGTATTTTGATTGTCTTATGAATAACCTTGAAAGGCACGGACATATTTTTTTCGTTTTCAAACTGCTTGATCATCTGACTTGCTGAAATGCCGACATCAGCTTCGCCGATCAGAACATTCTGCAGACAGGAGAAATGATCTTTGGAATATTCCCGCCGGACATCTTTCTCCGGATGTAATCCGGCTTCCTGCAAAGACCTATTGGCCAGATGCGATACCGCTGCATCAGGCGGCGGAGACAGCACTTTTTTTCCGCGCAGATCCTGAATCTTATTGATTTTACTGTCAGGAAGTACAACAAAAAGAGCCTCTATTTCGCCTCCTCTTCTGGCTAACGGAAGATAATTGTGCTTGTCATGCGCATGAATATAATCAAAGGGCTGAATATGGGCGATGTCATAGAATTCAGTGTTCAGGACCTTTTCGAATTTTTCAAAAGTCGGCTTGCTGCTGAGTTGTACTTTTTTGCCCAATGCCTTGGCAAACGCATCGGCCATAGGCGTAAAAAGCGCCTGAATTCTGGCAACCGGCATATTGGGGAATGCCCCCATTTCGTACTTATTCTCTTCTGCCGCAGCCGTAACGGTTAAACAACAAAGCATCGAAACAACAGAGACCAGCTTGCCCAATAATGTCATACCAACCCTCCTTTGTCTGGGCAGGCTATTGGGGGGCATCTCTCAATGCCTGGCCTTGCCCCCCTTTATCCAGATACTGTTTGACCGCTGCCATTGCGATGACCCGCTCAGCCCGGTTGATACGGGCGGAGGTGGCCTGCCTGTCCGGGAACACCAGTTGAACAGGATCAGTCAAACAGTGCATTGATAAAGCGTTTTGCATCAAATTCCTGCAGATCTTCTATGGCCTCGCCCACGCCGATGTAGGCAACGGGCAGCTTCATGGCAGAAGAGACCGCTGCCACAATTCCGCCCTTTGCCGTGCCGTCCAGTTTGGTGACACTTATCTGGGTAAGTCCCACGGCCCTGTGGAAAATATCTGCCTGGGACAGGGCGTTCTGGCCGGTGGTGGCGTCAATGACCATCATTACATCATGGGGCGCGCCCTTGTATTTTTTTTCCACGGAGCGCTTGATCTTTTTTAACTCTTCCATGAGATTTTTCTGGGTGTGCAGCCTGCCTGCCGTGTCAATGAGCACTACGTCAGCCCCCCTTGCCATGGCTGCTTCAACGGCATCGTAGGCCACTGCGGCAGGGTCAGCCCCTTCCTTGTGCCGGACAATGTCCGCACCGGCACGCCGGGCCCAGATTTCAACCTGCTCAATGGCTGCAGCCCTGAACGTGTCTGCCGCAGCAATCAATACTTTTTTGCCTTCGGCCTTGTATTTCATGGCCAGTTTGCCAAGGGTGGTTGTTTTTCCAGTCCCATTGACACCCACCATCATAATGACATAGGGCTTGGGCCAGGATGGGGCAGGGGGGGGCGGTTCATGAAAAAGGGTGAATAATTCGTCTTTGAGCACCTGGCGGAGCTGATCCCCCGTGGACAGCCCCCGGCTTTTTTTCCTGATCCGCGCCATCATGTCCATGGTGATGTCAATGCCAAGATCAGAGGAAACCAGACGTTCCTCAAGCTCATCAAACAGATCGTCATCTATGGCTTTGGCCGAGGAGAAAAGTTCTGTGACATCGGTATTCAAAACAGCCCGGGTTTTGGCCAGGCCGGATTTAAGTTTTGAGAACAGCCCTGGGCTCTCTTTGATTGCAGGTTTTTCCTGACCCGGTGCCTGGGCCTGGAGAACAGGTTCTTCTGGCCCAGGCACCGGGTCCTGCTTTGTATCCGGTTCCTGGACTGGATCCGGTTCAGGTATCCTGGCCGGCGTCTGATCTTTGGCTGATTCCCGGGTCATGGATAGTTCATCAGGCGGAACCGGCTTTTCCCCGGCAAATTCCTTTGCTTCCTTCGATTCATCTGACTGCAGGTCTTGTTGCAGATCTGATTTCAGATCTGGTTGCAAAGAAGGTTCCGGTGAAATGGGTTCTTCTGCGGATCTATTTTGTTCTGAAACAGGTTCAGTTTCAGGTGTTTTCTTTTTTTTCTTAAAAAAGCTAAATACCACCCTTGTATCTCCTCAATGGATTTTGATCATGCGCCTTAATCTGCGGATTTAAAAATTCTGATTTGCCAATTGGGTAAAATCAAGATTATTATGCATCATCTTTTACATTTTTTAGTCGCCGCAATCAAGCTTTGGGTCTGTTAAATTAACTTTACTTTCTTTGGATCACTGGTTAAAAGTAATCAACCATTGCAAGCCGTTTAAACTTGGGGGCACATTATGGCCGAACAAGGTAATGATAAAACAGATCAATTAAATGCTGAAATAATAAAATTGAGATCCCAGAAAGACCGCCTGCTCAAGGAACTGAATGCAGTGGAGGCCCAGTATGGAAACCTTGACAGCCTTTACAGAAGGTATTTTCCCATTATTTTAGAGGCACTCTCCCAGGACGGCACGGCATTGGGGAACGCCTGTGCCCAGCTGGGTGCGGCCATGCGGAAAAAGGCCTCCCCGGCCAAGATCGAATACATTTTCGCTCAGATCAAAACCGCCATGATCCAGGAAGATATCAGCCCTGCTGCTGCCCAAAAAAAGAAGGGATTTTTTTCTTCTATTCGAAAAAAATCATCCCAGGGTCAGTCGATAAACAATCTTCGGCAAAGTTACCATGATGTGGTGAATCATCTGAAATCCACCCTTGATAAAAAATATACCAAGAAACTGGACGCCATTACTTTAAATCTGCTTAATACAGAAGACCTTCCGGATTTTGACGAAGTCAGGGAAAATATTTTTACCCTTATCTTTCTTTATATTTCAGAAACCAGCCAGGACCGGGAAAAGGTTAATGCCTTTATCCGGGATATCGTGGCAAGGATTTTTGAAATTGAAAAGAGACTGGCTTCTTCCTATGAGCATACAAACACCCTGCTTTCTTCAAATCAGGGATTTGAATCCATCTTAAATGACGAAATGACCGGGATCAAATATTCATCTGATGTGGCTGAAAGCTTAGATGACTTACGGGCAAAGATCTCCACCGGTCTTTCCTCCATTGAAAAGGCATTGCGCAAAAAACAGAAAGTGGACCAGGCCATCAGCCGGCTGGCCGGGAAAAGCAAAGACTCCTTTACCTCTGGATTTGCCAGGCTTAAACAGGAGTTGCAGGCTGCCACGAAATACACCGAAGAGCTGGAGAAAAAACTCAACGAGGATCAGCTGACCGGTGCCAAAAACCGCAGGGCCTATGACAGGAAAATTGAAGAGGAGATGGACCGGTTTCTTCGGTATAAAACTATTTTTTCTCTTTTGATCATTGACGCGGATAAGTTCAAAAATATTAATGATACCTATGGACACGCCATTGGCGACAGGTGCCTGCAGGAAATTATTAAACGGACCCAGCCTTTATTAAGAAAAAGTGATATGCTTGCCCGGTATGGCGGCGAAGAGTTTGCCGTTATTATGCCGGAGACGGATGCCAACGGCGCAACACAGGTTGCGGAGAAAATACGCCAGACCATAGAAAAAATTGAATTCCTGTATAAAGAGGAAACTGTAAGGGTTACGGTCAGCATCGGCGTTTCCTGTGCCAAGGAAGGTGATAAGTCAGGAACGGATTTATTTGAACGGGCCGATATGGCTGTATACAAGGCAAAGGAAAATGGTCGAAATCAGGTCATGGCACAATAAGT
>NZ_JBFXHE010000021.1:0-25315 GCF_050177295.1 Desulfobacter sp. | reverse complement strand
AAGTAGCCGTGCTTGGGTCTGATTTTGTAGCCAAGGTTGGGTTCGGAACCGTCACCGGTGTTCCAGTATGCTTCCCGGGAATCAATTTCAAAAAAGGAAGCATGGGGATCAGATGAGTAACGGATGTTGGAAAAAATAAAGAACTCCGGCTCAGGGCCTACAAAAATGGTGTCGCCGATGCCGGTGCTCTTGATATAGGTTTCAGCTCTTTTGGCAATGCCGCGGGGGTCTCTGGAGTAACCTTCGCCGGTGATGGGGTCATGGATGTTGCCGAGAACAACCAGGGTCGGTACTTTGAAAAACGGATCTATTTTTGCCGTACCTGCTTCAGGAATTACGTTCATATCGGAGTTATCAATGTTCTGCCATGCTCTCATGGAAGAACCGTCAAATCCGAACCCGTCTTCAAAGGAAGCTTCTGTCAGTTCCGATACAGGCACACTGAAGTGCTGCCAGGTACCGATGAAGTCCATGTAGCGGATGTCAACGACTTTAACATCGTTTTCTTTTGCCATTGCCAATACATCTTTTGGTGTCATTTTTATCCCTTTCTATAAAAAATATTATGGGTTACCCCTGTATTTGGGTGTTTTGTCATGGGGCGCAAAAGCGTCCTGCCAGTTAAATTGCATCATCTCCGCTTTCACCGGTTCTGACCCGGATGGCCCGTTCAACCGGCAGCACAAAAATCTTACCATCACCGATTTTACCGCTGTTGGTTGCAGACCGGATGGTTTCCACGGTTTCGTCAAGTCGGTCGTCGGTCACAACAATCTCAAGCTTGATTTTTGGAACAAAATCAACAACATATTCCGCACCGCGGTAGATTTCCTTGTGCCCTTTCTGCCGACCGTATCCATTAACTTCTGTAACGGTCATGCCGTAGATGCCGATTTCGCTCAAGGCCTCTTTGACATCATCCAGCTTAAAGGGTTTAATAATCGCCTCAATTTTTTTCATTCATAACCTCCTTTGACTGTATCTGTGGAAGACGGTTAATAATAGCGGTTTTTATCTGGTCCAATCTCTCTTCTGATTCTATTTTCTGGTCCCCTTCAATATCCCGGACGTAAAAAACGTCCATCACCTGGTCCACCTTGGTGGCGACCATGGCGACATTGACATTGATGCCGGCCCGGTACAAGGCATTGGTAACGGCAAACAGGAGTCCTGGGAAATCATACGTTAAAACTTCAATAATCGTAAAAAAGCTGGATGTCTCATTGTCTATGCGGACCTGGTTGGGTTCGGGCCTGCTTCCGCTGGATATGGTCACTTCAGTGGGAATTCTCTCAAGTACATTATCCAGGTAATGGTCCTCTTCAAGTGCCATGCTTAAATCCTGTCCGGCCTTTTCCCATTTTTCCTTTTCAAAGAGACGGTCCTGGGGAGGGCGGACATTGAAGATATCCAGAAAATGGCTGTCACCCAGAAAATAGGCCTGGGATCCGACAATATCAATATTATTCTGGAAAAAGACGCCGGCAAGCTTGGAGTAAAACCCGGGTTTGTCCTTGCCGCAAATGGAAACGGTTCTCATATCTGACTCATTTGCCTTTGTGATCTGCCAGATATATTCCCGGTCCCCAAGATTTCTGAATAAATTAATATGATCCACGATGTTCTGGGGCGGCACGTAAAGCAGGTAGCGCCGGGACATGACGGACAACTGCCGGGTAACCTCTTCTTCCCTCCAGCTTTCCCGCAACAGGTCCAGGACATCTTTTTTCTTTTTTTCAATCAAACGCTGGGTTTTTTTGGACGCCAGTTCCCCTGTTTTAATGATGCTCATGGTTTTAAAAAACAGATCCTTAATCAGGTTTTCCGTCCAGTCGTTCCAGGCCTTGGGTCCCGTGGCCTTGGAATCTGCAACAGTGATCAGGAAAAGCATGCGCAACAACCGGATTTTTCCTATCTTATTCGCTGTGTAAACGGCGGTTTCCTCATCAAAAATATCCCGCCGGGTGGCGGTTTTTGCCAAAAACAAATGGTTCTCAATGAGGAAAAGAATGTCTTCTTTTTCCGCAGGACTGAATCCGAGACGGTCAACAACAGGTCCGGCAATTCCGGCACCTCTGAGAGAGTGCTCTTTGGCAGGATCGGCTTTACCGATGTCATGGAGAAGGCCTGCCACAAGCAAAACATTTTTATTCCTGATCTCCTTGAACACGGAGTTATAAAGGGTTCCCATCATCGTGTCGCCGGGATCCTTGAAATTGTTAAGGATCTGTACGCAGCGGATGGAATGCTTGTCCACAGGGAACAGGTGGTATTGATTGTACTGAATTTTGTGCACCAGCGGCAAGAATTCCGGAATAAACTGCGCCAGAATGCCGGTGGAAAGCATGACATTGAGTACATTGAATTTCCACAGGGACAGGCCCAGAATCCGCTTGAAAATCTTAACGCATCCGGGATCCGTGCGGACATCATCATCCACAAGGTGACGGAATTCCGATGCGATCCGCCTGGCCTCAATGGACAGGGGGATCCGGGTCTGACCACTTTCAAGAAAAATACGAAGCAGTAAATCAGGGTGCTGGATAATTGAAACTGTGTTGGCAAAGCAAAGCCGGCGTTTTTTTACGACCAGACCATCCGTTTTGGTAGGCTGTGCGGCAACCGCTTCTTTTTTAACCCGGCAGGTGGATACAATATCTTCAAATGTAATTTGGTAAATCTGCTTTAAAAAATCCATTTTCTCATGCAGCTCACCCAAAAAAACCTCCACCTGAGGCAAGCCTGACATATCCGCATAATCCATCAAACCGGCTACTTCTGCCTGATGTTCAAAATGCAGGGTATCGTTTTTGCGGTGACTGATATAGTGCAGGCGGTTGCGCACATCCCAGATATAGGTTAACGCATCTTCCAGATTCTCGTATTCAAAATGGGAAAGAAACCCGTAATACTCCAGATCCCGGCGGAACTTGATATTGGATTTAATTTTAGCGTACCACAGCAGGGTGTGATAGTCCCGTAAACCGCCAAAACCTGATTTTAAATCAGGGGAAACCAGATAGGAAGAGTCCCCGAAATCCTCCAGGCGCTTTTCTCCGTTCTCGTACAAATAATTGAGTGTGGGCTTCAAGTGCTTTGCGGCTAATTGCTGCCTGAACTTTTCCATGAATGCGGAATATATCAGGGAGGCACCGCAGATAAACCTGGCATCAAGCACGGTGGTCAGGATATCAAAGCGCTCAAAGGACATTTTAATACATTCGTTGATGTTCCGGACCGCGTACCCGACTTCAAACCGTGCGTCCCATAAGGGATACAAAAGTTCCTGGACAAAGGCCTCCACATCAGGCGGAATGGTTTTATCAAAAAGGATGAGCAGATCAATATCTGAATGAATACACTGCTCTTTCCTTCCGTATCCCCCCAGGGCAATGATGGCAAAAGGACTGCCCGAGATAACCATTTTCCTGGCGGCAATACTTTTCTCAAACACCCGGTAAAAGTATTCATCGAGACGGGTAGTCATTTTTTCCAGGAAATTGGTTTCTTTCCCCTGGAGATACTGATCTACCAGCACTTGTTTCTGTTCAACTAATAGTTTGGCTTCAGGACTGTCCATATCTGTTTGATATCTTGATTTTTGACCTTTTAATATATGCCCTTTTTCCGGCAAAACATCCCATACCGCCCGAACAATACCCTAAAACGATTCTCATCACTTGTTATAAGTGTTGCAATGAATGTGCCAGTCTTTTATTTTCAAGAGGTTATAAAGCACGCATGCGGCCAGCACCTGCAAACCAAAGAAAAGAACAAAATTTATTACAATAATGTCTGCTTAAAAATGAGACATATTACTTTTTTGTAACCATTTTCCAGGTGGGGGGCTAAAAATCGGCAGACGGACAACAGGCGGATAGATGATATGTCGAATCGTTGAAAAAGCATGGATAATCAGCCAGGCACATGGCATGCTTGGCTGCGGAAAAAGCTTAAAAAAACAGCAACTAACAAACGCCACTACTTTTTATCTATTTTTTCAGGCTCCTTTTCCTTGTCGTCATCAATGGGCTCTCTTGTTGCTTTCTTGAAATTCTTAATGCCTTTTCCTAAACCAGCACCGATTTCAGGCAGCTTGCCCGCGCCGAATATAATAAGGATAATCACCAGAATTATTATCAACTCCGGCATTCCTATACCACCAATCATGATTCAAGCTCCTTGTTTTGTTCATGGCGTTAACACAAAATTTATTAAATCAGGTCATTAGCATTTAACCTGTACGAAGTCAATCATTAAGGATTTATGTGAGCATGACGTAATGTTTCAGTTTTGTAATAAACCATTCGCATTTTAATTATATGCAGACCTTGCTCCGGTATCTCCCTTTTTCCCTCAACGTACAAAACCTTGATGGGAGAATAGATTAACCATTGACTCTAAAAACGGAGGCTGCTAACCAACCAGCTTGAGTTTATGCTTTTTCAACAAACCCGACATAACGGAGAACCCAATGACAAAACATCAAGACGCACGGTTCCAAGGGGCCCATAAATATGTACTTGACCCTGAACTTGCATCCATTGTCAACATATCCATGACCCTTGAAATGCCCCTGCTCTTAAAAGGAGAGCCCGGCACGGGCAAAACCATGCTGGCCCATGCCATTGCTGACACCCTGGACATGCCGCTGATTATTCTCAATGTCAAATCCAGCATGAAACTTGTGGAGGCCCTGTACCAGTATGACACCCTGACCCGTCTCAACGATTCCCGGTTCGGGGATTCCACCAGGGATGTCAGCAATATTGATGAATATATAAAGATGGGAAAAATCGGCCAGGCATTCTGTTCAGAGAAGAGAACCGTACTCCTCATTGACGAGATTGACAAGGCAGATACCGATTTTCAGGATGACATGCTTGATGTCCTGGACCAGATGCAGTTTGATATCATTGAAACGGATCAAACCGTATCTGCAATCCACAGACCTGTGATCATCATCACATCCAACGCCAAAAAAGATTTGTCCGATCCCTTTCTGGGGCGGTGCAATTTCCACCACATTGCATTTCCCGACCCCAAAATGATGCGCAGAATTATCCAGGTCCATTTCCCCTCCATTGATTCAAAGCTGGCAGAAAATGCCATTGAAGCATTCTATGCGGTCCGGGACATTGACGGAATTGAAAAAAAACCGGCCACCCGGGAGCTGATCAACTGGATACGGGCGCTTCAGGCAGATCCCGACTTCAAAGCCGGGGATCTTATCAAGGGCAGCATGCCGTTTTTAGGCGTACTGTTCAAAAAAAGCCCGGATTATGAACGGGCCCAGAAAATGACCGGTCGGCGCAACCGGTTCTAAGGACCTATCCATGTTTCTAAAGTTCTTCTACACATTGAAGGATGTCGGAATACCTGTCTCCCCCACATCTTTTCTGACCCTGCAAAAGGCCCTTTACCAGGGACTGATTACCAGCCTGGACGATTTTTACACCTGTGCCCGGGCCGTGCTGGTGAAAAGCGAGCGCTACTTTGATCTTTATGATCAGGTGTTTGCCTACCACTTTGACGGCGTTCCGCTGCCCGAAGACGAGAGCTTTGAAATCGACCAGATGGCCAGGGCCATGCTGGATGAATGGCTGAAAAACCCTAAAATAATGGCCGATGCCCTGAACATAGATGAAAACACCCTGAAAAAATTGACCCCGGATGAGCTTATTGAATATTTCAAAGAACGACTCAAGGATCAGGACGGTCGCCATGACGGCGGAAGCAAGTGGATCGGCACCGGGGGTATCTCACCTGTGGGCCATTCCGGGTATCACCCAGGGGGAATGCGTGTGGGGGGCACCTCCAGAAACAAGTCTGCGGTGAAAGTAGCCGGTGAACGAAGATACAAGGACTATTCCACCCGGGGCCCTTTAACACAGGCAAAAATCGGAGAGGCGCTGAAACGGCTTCGCCACATGATTCCAGCAGGCCCAAAGGATGTAATCAATGTGGACCAGACCATCCGGGCAACCCTTCACAACGCTGGAGAAATAGAATTGATCTTTGACCGGGCCATGAAGGACCGGCTCAAGGTTATCCTGGCCATTGACAACGGCGGGTGGTCCATGGACCCCTATATCCAGGTCGTCCAGACCCTTTTCAACTATGCCCGGGCCCAGTTCAAGGAGGTAAAAACCTATTTTTTCCATAACACTATTTATGATTGTGTATGGGAAGACCCGTCCCGGTATAAAAAAACAAAGAAAATAGTGGACTTTTCCCGGCAGGACCCGGAAACCAGACTGGTTATTGTGGGGGATGCCAGCATGGCACCCTATGAACTTCTGGCATCCAACGGATCCATTCACATTACGGATCGCAGCGGACGCCCCAGCATTGAACAGCTTAAATTTTTATCTGAAACTTTCAGGTGTGCGGTGTGGCTCAACCCGGTCTCACAAATGATGTGGCACTATACTCACACCATCATGGCCATTTCCAAGATTTTTCCCATGTATGAATTGTCCCTGGACGGGCTGGAGCAGGCGGTCACAAAGCTGATGGAAAAAAAATAATTTTGTTTGAACAAAAAATTACCCATCTGCGGCGTTGCAGAAAAATTTGCATCTGGGTAACTTTTTGCTTAAACACTATATTTCGGTTCAAACTCTATTTACCCGGCCAGGCCGGATTTGCCGGTATATTGTAAAAATTCAGGGTATTTTTGAACACGGCAGAGGCCAGCTGGTCCGGGTCTTCTCCGCGCACCCGGGCAAGACAATCCATCACGGACCGGACAAACGCGGGTTCGTTGCGCCGGTGTTTGTTTTTCTGGGGTTTGGGCGTCAGATACGGAGCGTCGGTCTCTATGAGCAGCCGATCCCGGGGAATTAAAGGGACAATGCTGCGCAGGTACTCCCCTCGCTGGAGAATGGTAAGAATTCCGGTAATACCAATATAATACCCTAAATCAAGGTAATTAAACATATCCTCTCTTGTGCCGGAAAAACAGTGAACCACTCCTTTTCTGGACGTGGGTCCGTCTGATTTCACGATCTCATAAAACCGACCCTTGGAATCCCGTTCATGGAAAATCAGCGGCAGGTCCAGGTTCCCGGCCAGGGCAAGCTGGGCCGAAAAACAGGCTTCCTGGTCTTCCTGTGGTGAAAACATGCGGTTGAAGTCCAGCCCTGTTTCCCCCCAGGCCTTGACGCAGTCATGGGTCAGGGCCAGTTGTCGAAGTTCATTGAGTACCTGGGCAGAACACTGAACCGCATCATGGGGATGAACCCCCACAGACGTGTAGACATGATCGAACCGGGATGCGATATCTATGGCCTTTTGGGAGGTGGCTCTGTCAATTCCGACCACCATCACGGCCAGAACCCCTTCCTGGCGCGATCTATCCATGACCTGGGCCAGGTCATGGTCGTAGCATTTATCGTCAATATGGCAATGGGAGTCAAAAAGGATCATTCATCTATTCCTATGGTTTTTCTGGTTTTTCCTTTTCTCTTCTCCTGAAAAGCAACGCAAACTTGCGTTTGCAGCAAAATAAACCTAACGGTCAAAGTTTTAAGCCTTCACTGAGTTGGAAGAAGCCGGTTTACGGGTTCAGTGAAGGCTTTGTGTAAGAAAAACTGTTTTCAGCACTCCTTGACACAGGCGGTTTATATCAGTAAATTCAATGCCAGTCAATTATCCCTAAAAGACCACAAGGCAAATCCCATATGAGGGCCAACAGCGGCAAAGCTAATATTATCAGGCTGTTTAATGTAACCAAGCGCTATGGCGGCAAACTGGCTTTAAACGACATCTCCCTTGATATTGAACCCGGTGAGTTCATTTTTATTTCCGGGCCTTCCGGGGCCGGTAAATCCACCTTGCTCAAAGTTTTATACCTGGCCGAACGGGTGTCCGAAGGACAGATTCTGATTGACGGCATGAATCTGGCACGGATTTCACAGACAAAACTGCCTTTTCTGCGGCGCCGTTTCGGCATGGTGTTCCAGGATTTCAAGCTGATCCCCAGCCGCACCGTTTTTGAAAATGTCGCCCTGGTACTCAGGGTTGCCGGAGAAAACCCGTCCTATATCAAAAAAAAGGTGATGCACGTACTCAGGATCACGGGCATGGAAAAAAAAGTCAATCACCTGCCGCAGACCCTGTCGGGCGGAGAACAGCAGCGGGTGGCTGTGGCAAGGGCCGTGGTGGGAGAACCATCCATTATCCTTGCAGATGAACCCACGGGCAGCCTGGACAGAGAATCTGCCCAGCGTGTGCTTGATCTGCTTTCAGGGTATCATCAAAATGGGGCCACCATTCTCATGGCCAGCCATAACATAGAGCAGATGGACCGTTTTAGTAAAGGACGAAATATCGCCCTGGAAGACGGGAAGCTTAAAGGGATATCAACCATTCTATGCTGAAAAAATTTCGATTGCGAGATGATGCGATTTTTAAGTAAAGCCATGACAGATATCCGGTCCAACCGTTTTTTAAACATAATCACCATCATGACCATTGCCCTTTCCATCCTTCTGGTATCGGTTTTCATTCTTTTTTTTGAAAACGCCAGCCGGGTCCTTTCTGCGTGGAATCATGGCGGACGGGCCATGGTTTACTTAAGTGGTTCTTTCACCCCGGCCATGCTGCCCAATGTAAAAGAACAACTGATGTCCATGGGCGGCATTGAGAAAATGGTATTTATACCCAAAACCCAGGCTCTGGAGCGGCTGAAAAAAGAGATGGGATCAAAAATCCAGTTTCTGTCGACGCTTCAGGAGAATCCCCTCCCCGACGCCATTGAAATTGCCATGACCGCCCGTTCAAGCTTTGAGCAGATTCAAAAGGCAGCCGACCGGATTGAGGCCCTGGACATTGTGGACACCGTAGAGTACGGACAGGGATGGCTGGGCCGCTTCCTCAAGCTGTTCAATCTTTTCAAAATGATCGGGTATGCCATGAGTGGTCTGTTTTTAATGATTGCCTTGTTCATTACGGCCAATACTGTACGCTTGGCTTTTTATGCCAGGCAGACCGAAGTGGAAATCATGCGCCTGGTGGGTGCCACGGACGGATTTATCAAAACACCTTTTTACGTTGAAGGACTCCTCCAGGGATTTATAGGCGGAATTCTGGGAATGATCATCCTTTTAGCAGGATATCTGACACTGTCTTCCGGCATTTCCAAGAACCTGGACGCCTATGTTTATCTGGATATTCATTTTCTTTCCTGGCAGGCTGTGGCAATAATTTTATTTTCCAGTACCTTTTTGGGTTGGTTCGGATGTTTCATTTCCTTGAAACAGATTTTAAAATAGGGCATTTCTTTTTTGCCTGTATTACGGCTGTTGCCGTCATTTTTGGCCTGGCAGATCTGTGTTGCGCACAAGTCCTGTATAAGGGCAAAATCAATGCGGCCAAGCTCAATATCCGCTCCGGGCCGGATAACAGCTCTTCCGTGGTGGTGGTTCTCAACAAAGGCGAACGGGTTGATGTCCTGGAAATGAAAGGTGGCGTCGGCGGCTGGCTGACTATAGAGTACAAGGGTTTGAAAGGATATATCAGAAACCGGAGCAGCTATATTCTTTTAAAACCCGTATCTTCGCGTCTAAAACAAAAACAGAAAACGCTACCTACTACTCCGCCAACAAAAACACCTGGACCCAAAAAGGAGACTACCAGGACAGATCGAGCCGGACAAGAGGTCATTGCAAGGCAAATCCGGGAAGAGAACCGGAAAGTCAAAGAATTCTCCCGGCAGGAGATGCTGATTCTTGACGGACTCAATGAAATTGATATGGACCTGAACCGGGCACAGATAAACGCCCGGGACCTCAGGCGCGATGCCATTGCCATTTCCCAGGAAATTGAAAAAACACAGGCGCGCATTGCAGACCTGAACAAATCAATGGAAGGCACACGGGACTATGCCGGAAAACGCCTGAATGCCCTTTTCCGCATGCACATGATGGGCCGCCTTGAAATGGCCGGCCCCCCGTCGTCTCTGTTTAATTTTGTCATCACCCAGAATGCGCTTAAAAAAGTGGTGAGATCGGATTTTGCCCTGCTGGATAAACAGGCCCGGGACATGAAGGAACTTAGCACGCTTGAACAGAATTTGAACAGTCAGCACAAGCTGAAATCAGGCCTGCAGGAACAATTGGCCTATGAGATTGAAATCCGTAAAAAAGAAACCCTTAAAAAGGAAAAAATCCTTAGGGACATCAGACGCCTCAAACGTTTGTCCCTGGCCGCCATGGACTCCCTTGAAGCATCGGCCCGGGCCCTGGACCAGACCATATCCGCCATGGAGCCCCGGGCCGGGTCTTTCTGTGTGAAAACTACCTTTGCCGAACAGAAAGGCCGCCTTCAGCCTCCGGTAAAGGGTATAATTCTTTCAAAATTTGGAACCAAACGCAAAGACGACTACAACGCCTTCACATTTCAAAGCGGAATTGATATAAAGGCGGAACGGGGTGCGCCCGTAAAAAACGTTTTCAACGGTGAAGTCATGTTTGCCCAGTGGCTCAAGGGTTACGGAAACCTCATGATCATCAACCATGGAAACAATTATTATACCCTTTACGCCCATGTGGAAGAGCTGTACAAAAAGAAGGGAGAGAGGGTGGACACTGGAGAAATTATCGGCACGGCAGGAGATACCGGCTCCATAAAAGGACCGTGCCTTCATTTTGAGGTCCGTCACCACGGCAAACCCGTCGATCCCCTCAAATGGCTGGAAAAAGGAGCATGACAGATGAAAAAAACGAATTGGGCCGGATTGATGCAGTCCTGGCTGACTGCTGCTGTGATCCTGATGCTGACAGCAGGTTCAGTGCATGGGGCTGACGAAAAAACCTATGAATCCTTAAAACTGTTTGCCGATGTCCTGGAAGAACTTGAAAATAACTATGTGGACGAGGTCAAACCCGAAGAGCTGGTACACAATGCCATCATGGGTATGGTGGGCAATCTTGATCCCCATTCCAGCTTCATGCCCCCTGATGCCTTTGAGGATCTGCAGGATGATACTAAAGGGGAATTTTCCGGTATCGGCATTGTCATTACCATGAAAGACGGCATTCTTACTGTTATCTCCCCCATTGAAGGCACCCCTGCCTACGAGGCCGGCATCACCGCCGGGGACATCATTGTCAAAATTGATGATGTATCCACCAAGGATATCGCCATGTGGGAATCCGTAAGAAAAATGAGAGGGCCACGGTATGAAAAGGTTACAATAACGATCATCCGGGAAGGGGCACCAGCCCCCCTGGTCTTTACGCTCAAGCGGGACATGATCCCCATGACCAGTGTGCGCTCGGCCATACCGGCACCGGGTTTCGGGTATTTAAGAATCACCAATTTCAGAATGAACACCCTGGATGATGTGGTAGAACAGTTGTCAGAACTGGAGAAACAGGAAAACGGCCTTAAAGGGCTGATCATTGACCTTCGGGATAATCCGGGGGGGCTGCTGGATCAGGCGATCCGAATTTCTGACCTGTTTATAGACAAGGGAATTATCGTTTCCATTAAGGGACGTATTGAAAAAAACAACCAGGAATTCAAGGCCCATCCCAATTTCCCGGAACGCAACTACCCCATTGTCACGCTGATCAACGGCGGTTCCGCATCAGCTTCCGAAATTGTGGCAGGAGCCCTTAAAGACAATTCCCGGTCCTTGATCCTAGGCACAACATCCTTTGGTAAGGGTTCGGTCCAGACCGTGCGGCCACTCAACAAAGAAGGATACGGGCTTAAATATACCATTGCCCGGTACTACACGCCCAGCGGGCATTCCATCCAGGCCATGGGCATCCAGCCGGACATCCGGGTGGAGCCGGGAACAGTGGAGGAAGCCCCCAAAGATGATTCTGCCTTTGACCTGATACTCAAAGAAAAAGATTTAAAAAACAGCCTTAAACCCGAAGAAGAGGCTAAAAATAAGAAAAAAAACCCAAAAGATACTGAAATCGAAAAACTTAATAAAGATGTCCAGGTAAAACGCGCACTTGATATTCTCATCAGCTATGGTGTGTTCAGTAAAATAAATGACACCAACTAAATCCACGGGCGGTACAAAAAAAAACCAGGGCAGGAAGGCTCCTGCCCCCCAAAAAGCATCCAAAGCCGCCAAAAAAACGAGCACGAAAACAAATCCGGGAACAGCCAGAAAGACCCCAACAAAAAAACCTGCTAAGAAAAAAAGTCCCGGGATTCTCCATGAGTTTAAAAAAATGATTCTGGGCATTGCCATTCTTGTAGCAGTCTGTTTGACAACGGCCATGCTGGTTGATATTTTTGTTAAAATCGGTCGCCCCGTGGCCCCGGAAGCCCAGACAGACAGAAAAGAGCCGCCTGTGACACGGCCGCAGGTCCCGGTCCCGACGCCACCCCGGCAAGCTCCCCTGCCCCCGGCAACACAGGACCAGCCGGCCATGGAACCGAAAATCATAACCAAAGCCGAAGGCCTTAAAGAAAAAGAGCATACTCCCGGCAAAAGCAGTATGACCAGGACGCCACCAGTGCCTAAAGAGGGCTCCAAGATTGTCTATGAAGTGTATGATGATGTAACGCCCACACCCCCTAAAAAGGTTGTGCCGCCCCCCAAAAATAACCTTATGCCTCAGATTGCCATTATTATTGATGATATCGGATATGACAAAAATATGGCCATGGGGCTGCTCAACATAGATAAGAATATTACATTTTCCATTCTGCCCTTTTCTCCTGCCGGAACCCAGCTTGCCCACAGTCTGTCGGCAAAAGGGGCGGAACTGATGCTGCATCTTCCCATGGAACCGACTCAGTACCCCAAGGTCAACCCCGGGCCTGGAGCGTTATTGTCTTCCATGTCCCCGGATGAGCTCTTGGCCCAGCTTCGAAAGGATATCCATGCGGTTCCCGGCACGGTGGGGGCAAACAATCACATGGGTTCCAGGCTCACAGCGGATTCAAATAAAATGAATCAGATTTTCACGGTACTCAAAAAAAACAATCTGTTTTTTATTGATTCCAGAACATCTCCTGAATCCAAGGGAGAGCAGTCCGCCCGTATATTTCAGCTGAAATTTTCCCACAGGGATGTGTTTCTGGATAATTTTCAGGATGTCGAATACATTTCAGGCCAGATCGAAAAACTTATCAAGCAGGCCCAGGCCCATGGCAGCGCCATCGGTATCGGCCATCCCCACCAGACCACCCTTGATGCACTGAAACGCGAACTTCCCAAGCTAAAGAGCAAAGTCCGACTGGTCCCGGCCAGCAGGCTTGTGGAGATACCTTCAAGTTAGGACCGGTGGGGTCAGGACGGTTCAAGGTTCTGGTATAATTCCAGGGCCTGGTCCACAGGTATCCGCCCGGGAAGCCCGTTTTCAAAGCAGGCGGTAAAATGGTTGTTTACAGCGGTTAAAAGGGTATTCATCCGGTCAAGATCCAGCAGATCAGACCTGTCCAGGTTTTTTATACCTTTAAAATTTTTCGGACAGAAATCCACCAGGGCCTTACCCTCTTTTTCCATGTACAGGGGGTATCCGTGTGTCCTGCAGATGATGGGGCGGGCCTCATAAACCATGCAGATATGGTCCACAAGCAAGGGACATTTGCGATCGGTCTGTTCTGCCTGCTTCAAAATTTTTTCCCTGCAGGGGACATCCAGGCGACTGAAGGCCCGTGACAACGCAAATGCTTCAACCGGAAACAAAGACAGGTGTCGGCAACACACATCACACCCTTTTTTGCAGGCAAGCCGGTCTTTGTGGACCCGGGTAAGCTTTTGGATGTGTTCATCCACCCGTATAATCAAATCCGTATAATTTTTCAATAGATTGTCAAATATATGTTCAGTCATTGTGCCCTCTTATTTCGGCGGGGCCGATAGCTTTGTTGTCCTTTTTTTGTTGAAAAAATTCCCTCCTATGATATTTTCCGTCCACCAGCTCGGAGGATAGGGCAATGCTGGGAAGCAACCCGAGCGCCGTAGCTGGTGATGGAAGCATGAGGGCAGTATCCGAGCATTACGCTGCCTTTTCCCATGCATCCATCCTTAATGCGATAAATCCAATCCCCGCGCCTTAGCGCGGAATAATACCCCGTAGGCCCGCCTGAGGCATATGGCTCCCTGTCAAGCGGTTCGGTAAACGGATGCTGGCGCCTTGTATCCCAGGGCTTGATGCAGCCTTTCATTATTATAAAAGGTGATAAAGGCCTTTAAGGAGCTCTGAGCCTCCCTCATTGTCCGGTAATCCTTCAGATAAATCTCCTCATACTTGATGGTTCTCCATAGTCGTTCAACAAAAACATTGTCCAGCGCTCTCCCTCTTGAATCCATGCTGATTCGAATTTCCCTCTCTTTCAAGATAGACAAGAATTTCATGGATGTATACTGACTTCCTTGATCCGTATTGAAAATTTCAGGTTTAGAAAGGCAGAGAGCTTCTTCCAGGACCTCAATGCAAAACGTGTTTTCAAGGGTGTTGCTGAGCCGCCATGACAGCACGTAGCGACTGAACCAATCTATCACCGCAGTCAGATACATGAAGCCGTTCCCGATTCTGATATAGGTAATATCTGTGCTCCAGACATGGTCCGGCCGATCAATGACGACATCCCTCAGTAAGTATGGATATATCTTATGATTTTCATTCCTTTGGGTCGTTTTGGGTTTAGGATAGATAGCTTCTATCCGCATCAGTTTCATCAACCGCTGAACTCGCTTTCGGTTAACCGGATGCCCGAGGGCATTCAGGTAAGCGGTCAGCCTCCTGCTCCCGTAAAAAGGGGTTCTAGTGTGCTACTCATCCAACAGATCCATCAGGATAAGAGTATATGACTCGATGTTCGAGTTTTTTGAATTTGACTGCCAAACAATCCTTGGTTAGAATCAGGCCACTTTTTTCTGGAAGTGTTCCAAAGATGGTGCCGGCTTCATTTGAGGAAAAATGCGACTGCTCATATGTTTTGTAGAAGGATTGAAAGGAATAATATTGTCAATGCGTTCTTTTAGCTCATTAAGCTTCTGTTCACTGATTCCGTTATCGCAGAAATCTTGGACAAATTGAACTAAAGCTTCTGTGTGAATCCGCTGGGATAGGCTTCCCACACTCCATGCAGGGAGTTTGTTTTCCAGGCGGGCTTTCTGGTGATGATGGAAGAACAAGGCATGATCTAACAGCAGGCTCAAGATCAAATTGGGTGTAAATTGACTCCTCCGAAAGTTAAGTTCTTTAATTTAGGGAATAAATAAAATGGATCAACTAACCGATCTTAAAGCGATTCTACACTCAAAACGCGCCAACATTTATTACCTGGAAAAATGTCGTGTTATGCAGAAAGACGGACGAGTTCTTTATCTTTCCGAAGCCGACAAGGCAAACCAGTATTGGAACATTCCCATTGCAAACACCACGGTGATTTTGTTGGGTATCGGCACCTCGATTACGCAGGCAGCCATACGAATGCTGGCGTCGGCAGGCGTCCTGGTCGGTTTTTGCGGAGGTGGAGGAACGCCGCTGTTGATGGGAAACGAAGTGGAATGGCTGACCCCGCAAAGTGAATACCGGCCCACTGAATATCTCCAAGGATGGGTGGGATTTTGGTTTGATGAAATTAAACGGTTTGAGGTCGCCAGAATTTTTCAGCATGCACGGATAGACTTTTTGCTTACGGTATGGAGAAAAGATCAAGATTTAAAGGCTGCAGGATTTAGCGCCGCCGATCCTTCCATTGCAACTGCCGTTGATATTTTTCATGCCAGAATGGCAAAGGCATCCACCTCATCGGACCTGCTTTTAATTGAGGCGGAGTTGACCAAAGAGCTATACAAATATGCGGCTCAAAAAACAAAACTGGATTATTTCAGTCGGGACCGTGAGGCGGCGGATAAAGCCAATGCTTTTTTAAATCACGGTAATTATCTTGCTTATGGGCTGGGTGCAACAACCTTGTGGGTTTTGGGCATCCCCCATGGTTTTGCCGTCATGCACGGCAAAACAAGACGCGGGGCACTGGTCTTTGATGTCTCTGATTTGATCAAGGATACTTTGATATTGCCCTGGGCATTTATCTGCGCCCAGGAGAATACAAGTGAGCAGGCCTTCCGCCAGCAATGCCTTCAGGCCTTCGCCTCCCACAAGGCGCTTGATTTCATGTTTAACCAGGTAAAAACAGCTGCCCTGAAAACCGACTGGGAGGTAACCCCATCATGATGGTCACCTTTATTTCCCAATGTGAAAAAAAGGCCCTGGCGCGAACCCGACGTGTCCTGGATGCTTTTGCCAATCGCATCGGTGACAATACCTGGCAGACCGTCATTACCCAGGAGGGATTGCTGGCCGTAAAAAAACTGTTGAGAAAAACAGCCTCCAAAAACACAGCGGTCAGCTGCCACTGGATTCGCTCCAGGGCCAGAAGTGAATTTATCTGGGTGGTGGGAAACAAACACAAGTTTGACCGAGAAGGCAGGGTCCCCGTGAACACCACCAGCGTAAATATGCCCTATCGCGATGACATGAATGACTGGCACTATCTTCCGTTAATTCAAGCCTTGGCATGTCTGGCAGCGTTGCTGCATGACTGGGGCAAAGCCTGCGCCCGGTTCCAGGACAAATTGAAGAAAAGTTACAAAGGCCTTATGGGGGATGCCTTAAGACATGAATGGATCTCCTGTCTGTTATTAAAAGCGTTAATCCACTCCACTCAAAATCCCCAAACGGACAGCGGGTGGCTGACAATTCTTTCAAAAGGAGAAATTGACGAATCGCTTCTGTTAGGCACGGACTTGAACGCCATTAAAAAACCGCTTGAGGATCTGCCGCCAATTGCCCAGCTGATCGCGTGGTTGATACTGTCGCATCATCGTATGCCGTTTCTGGATAAAAAAGAAATTGAAAATGGCTGGAAGAATGAAGCGGCGGAGAATATAAATCAAGTATTCAAACATATTGATAAAAGGTGGGGGTACTCCAATAAAATTGCCGCAAATACACTTGGTGACTGCCTGCATTTTCCCAAAGGACTGATTTCAAATTCAAAGCTGTGGTTAAAACCATTAAAACGCTGGTCCGGTAAACTGCTCGGGCATCAGGAACTTGTGGAACAAATAATGAAAGATACTGATCGCAGCTACCGGCCGATTCTTTTTTATGCCCGTCTCAGCCTTATGTTGGCCGATCATTATTATTCATCTTTGAGCAAAAAAGACTCGGGACCCTGGAATAACAGTATTGATATGATCGCCAACACCCAGAAGGACGGCACCGCCAAACAGGCTTTAGATCAGCATCTGGTTGGTGTTTATGAGCAGGCCAAACGAAATGCCCGTTATCTACCCAAATTTGAACGGGATCTGCCGGTAACGGAAAACACCTCTGCTCTGAAACGAAATAGTCCTGTTGCTAAATTTAAATGGCAGGATACGGCAGCCGGAAAAATCAGAGCCTGGGTGGATCAGCAAGATAACCAGACGTATGGCTTTTTCACTGTGAACATGGCCAGCACCGGATGTGGCAAAACCTTTGCCAATGCTAAGGTGATGCTTGCATTAACAAAAGACAACGACAACTTGCGCTATATTCTGGCACTGGGCTTGCGGACATTGACGTTACAGACCGGGGACGACTATCGACAGCGTATTTTCCAGAACAGTGACGGCAGTGATCTGGGGGTAATTATCGGCTCCAAAGCCATCGCAGATTTGCATGAAAACAAAAAAAATAAAAAAGATAAATCCGTTTTCGAAGAAGGAGCGGAGTCACAGGAATCACTGATGGAAGACAGCAGTGAACTGTTTTATGATGTCGATCTCCCGGAAAATGAACTTGCCACGGTCCTTCCCCATGAAAAAAGTCGCAAACTTTTATATGCTCCGATTCTGGTATGCACCATTGACCACATCATCTCTGCAACGGAAACGACTCGGGGCGGCCGATATATTTTACCTGTATTACGCCTGATGTCTTCGGACCTTGTGATTGATGAAATAGATGACTTCACCGGGGCTGATGCCATTGCCATCGGCCGCCTGATTCATCTTGCCGGGATGCTGGGACGAAAGGTGATGATATCATCTGCAACCATCCCGCCGGCCCTTGCAGAAGGGTATTTTAACTGCTACCGGGAAGGATGGCAGCTTTTTACAAAAATCCGAAATACCAACCCTGGGATGGGCTGCGCCTGGATCGATGAGTTCTCAACTGTTGTGAGCGATATTGACGCAGCAGATCGGGAAACCGCCAACCAGCAATATGCGCAAGTCCATCAGGCCTTTATCAGAAAACGAATCGGAAAACTGGCTCAACAACCGGCCTTGCGAAAAGCAGACATTATTTCATGCCAAACCGCTATTGCCTCACAAGAAGTAAGCGAAGCAACTAAACAGGAGGCCTGGTTTAACATCATCATCCAGGATGCTTTAAAAAAACACCACAACCACCACACCATAGACCCCAAAACCGGTCTGAAAGTATCATTTGGCGTTATCCGGACGGCCAATATCCAACCCTGCGTTTCCCTGGCACGATTTCTTCTGGAATATGACTGTCTCAAAAAGACAGCTATACGGACCATGCCTTACCACAGTCAGCAGGTTTTACTGCTTCGCCATGAGCAGGAAAAGCACCTGGATTCTGTTTTGAAACGCAAGGAATCGCAGGGCGAAGCACCCGCAGCATTTCAAAACAACGTAATACGCGGGCACCTGGATGCCATGGCTGAGCGAGAACAGCCTCCCGAGGATGTTCTGTTTATCCTTGTGGCAACACCGGTGGAGGAAGTCGGTCGAGACCATGATTTTGACTGGGCCGTTGTTGAACCATCATCTTACCGTTCCATCGTTCAGATGGCCGGACGCGTCAGGCGGCACCGGGACCAGGAAGTGCAGACTCCCAATGTAGGCTTGCTGCAATATAACTGGAAAACAGTACGCTACGGAGACAAACCTGAAGGCGGCTATTTTTTTCATCCAGGATATGAATCTGGAAAAAAGCTCTCGTCTACTATACGCGCTCTCTTTAAATCTCATGATCTCAATAAACTAGTTAACATCCTATACATATCCAATAATTTAAACGCTATTCCCAGGATTGATGATAACGCTAAACATGGCACAAGACTAGCAAACCTTGAGCATGCCGTTACGGCCCATTGGCTTAAAAGTTACGATTCAAAAGGCCCTGAAAGCCTGCAAGGCTATATCAGCGGGCATTGGTATTTAACCGCACTTCCTCAGGTATTTAACCGTTTCCGGCAAAGTCGAGCCAGTCTTCATTTGTTTCGCTGTTTTGATTCGACAGGAAAAACTTATTTTACGCTCAAGGATGAACGAGGAGAACCAGTCTGCGATATAACGGGTGAATTGGTAGATCAGGATGGTGCATACAATATCTCAACCACCAATCTATCAATTAAAGCACAGCAACGGTTGTGGTTCGCCCGCGACTATGTTCAGTCGCTTATTCATACAGCAGAAGAGCGTGAGATTAATTATAACAAAGCCGCTTTGCTTTATGGCGAAGTGGTAATACTACCAAAACAAGACCCGGAAAAAGAGTTAAATTTCAATTATTTGTATAACGACCAATTGGGGCTGTTCAAGAATGAAAATTGATTTTATTTTATCGACAAAAAAATAGCAGGCGCAACCAAGGTCACACCTGCTATTCTGCCTGTTCGGCAGTGAATCATAAAAAATCAATAATTAATTTTCTAAGCTATCTATTCGATAGTGAAGTTCACTATATAAAAATTAACCGCAAAATCAACTCATATCTATGAGTCAACTAAAAATCAATATTTAATGGTTGACAATCGTTAGACTCATTGTTAATTTCGTGTTGTCAAAGTGCATATTCCAACTTAAAAATTAGGAGGTGACTTTATATGATAGATCCTGCAATTCAAGAATTTTTTCAAAAACGGAAAGACGACTGGCTTAAAAACAAACTGAAACAGGCAAAGACAGAAGAAGAAATTCAACTTTGTAACGAGGAGTGTGCAAACAAATTTTCTTTAGGAAATTGGCTACCCAATGCAGCAAAAAGAGCTGGGCAAATCAGCATATCGTCCCATCCCTGTACGTTCAGTCATCCAAGCGCCCGGAAGAATAAGAATGGCTATGTCGCCCCAATCATAGCAAAGGCAAAACGTTTACCTGATGGTTATTTAAGAGCAGGAAATGTTGATGCAGAACACGATGCTCTCGGGAATGCTGCAGCTATAGATGTTTATAAATTTTTAACGTTGTCCATGAAAGACGGTAAAACACTTCTTCAACATATTGAAACTGATTCAGACCTTGCAAGGGAACTTTTGAGCATAAACACTGAAACCTATGAAAACCTGAAAGAGGGATTTATGGCGATGGTATGCAGTGATCCCAAAAGTAGAACGAGTTCCAAGATAAAACAAGTCTATTTCCCTGTTGACGACGAGTATCATTTACTTTCGGTACTCAGTAATTCAGGTTTGATTTTTAAGTTGAGATCACAACTAAATTACCTTCGATTTTCAGACGAACAAAAAGATAAACGTGAAAAAAAATACAAGGGTGAATTTCTGGAACATGGTTTTGCAGAGATTTTCGATCTGACGACCATAGGTTATGGAGGGACAAAACCCCAAAACATAAGTATCTTGAATAATCAAAACGGCGGGAAAGCAAACCTGTTCCTGTCCACTCCTCCTCATCTCGATAAACGGAGCGTTCATTTTCCCCGGAAAAACTTTTTTACCAATTCAATCTGGTATCGTGATATTCGGGAGCCTCTCAATAAACTGCATGGCATTTTTAAAACAGGGTTAAACAGCAAAATACCTCGCCGAAACTTAGAAAATGGAAGAGACCATCGCGTTGAAGAACTACTGGACATCATTATAGAACGATCCACGGTGCTGCGCTCCGTGGCTGAAGATCAATACAGGGAAGAAAGCAGTACTTTGCCGGAATACCAGAAAATATGGCTTTGCCATGGTTTTGAGCAACCCCGAAAAGAACAAGACGAATGGCTGGATACCTTATGCGCTGAACTTGCAAAATGGATTGCGGCCGCTTATGCAAAAGTGATTAAAAAGCCGGTCATGTTAGGCCCTATTGAGCGGGACTACCTTAAAACATTCATCAATCTCAACCGAGAGGCCCTAAGATGAACAAACAAATTTTTTTAATTCCTCATATCCATGTGCAAAATGCCAACGCATTATCCAGCCCTTTTACCATTGGATTCCCTGCCATGACCGCGTGGCTGGGAGCTGTTCATGCGCTGGAAAGGCACTTGAATACCGCATTGAATAGAAAGTCTGATGAAACCATTTCGTTTCAGGCTGTAGGTGTAGTGTCACATCAATTTAAATTGCACACCCATAAAGGCCCGGGAGACTATGAATATTCCATTATCGGAACCGGAAACCCCCTTGAACCGGCACCCCGAAAAGGCAAGCCGGAAGGTAATGCAGAACGTCCCTCTTTTATTGAGGAAGCACGATGCCGTCTGGAAGTCAGTCTCGTCATTGCCTGTGAAGGAATAGACAAATCACTTGAGACGGATGTAAAAAAACAGGTTCGTCAAATACTTCACAGCCAGATGAAAATAGCAGGCGGCGATATCCTGGAATTTCAGCCACCCGGTTTTTTCAGAGATTTTAAGCAGCTTAAAAATCGGCTGATGCCTGGCTATGCCATCATTGAGCGGCGAGACCTGATGATCGAAGCCATGGAGCAGGGACAGGATGCTCTGGATGCATTAATTTATTATCTGGCTATCCACCATCATTGTGAACAACAAGAAAAAAACGGTGAGATGGAGGTGACCTGGAGCAGTCAACGCAAACAAACCGGTCCCGAAGGACAACGGGGATGGATCGTCCCCATTGCAACAGGCTTTCACGGCATCAGCGAACTTGGATCCGCCCAAAATCAAAGAGACCCTGAAACCCCGCATCGTTTTGCCGAAGCGGTGGTGACGCTGGGCGAGTTTACAATGCCATATCGCCTCAAAGATATAGAAGATTTACTCTGGCATTATCACTACGATGCTGAAAACAACCTGTATCTTTGCCAACAGGATAAACACGATACCATAGAAGGATTCTAACAATATTTACATTAAGGAGAACTATAATGGCTAAAAACAAAAACACTGCATCTGTTCTGGCATTTGAAAAAAAGATGGTTCCGTCGGATGGGTATATGTACGGTACAACATGGGAAGACCGTGACAATTTGGCACCGCTTAAACTTAAAGAGAAATCCGTTCGTGGTACGATTTCTAATCGTTTAAAAAAGGCCGTCCAAGACGACCCTGTGAAACTGAATAAGGAAGTTGAAAAAGCCAATCTTCAGACAGTAGATACCTGCGCACTTGAACCGGACCAGGATACCCTGGTGCTCCGGTTCACATTAAAATTCCTGGGGGGCATCCACCGTCCGTCCGCATGTAATAATGCGGATTTTCGGCAAAGCTACAGCAAAGCCGCTCAAACGTATGTGGAAAAAACCGGGTTTACGGAGTTATCACGCCGCTATGCCATCAATATTGCCAATGCCCGTTTTCTCTGGCGAAACCGGATCGGGGCAGAATCCATTGAAGTTGAGGTCAAGGCATTGAATAAAGGCGCCGAGCAGCAATGGAAATTTAATGCCGGTGCTTATTCCCTTCGTGATATGGAGATTGGTGATAATGAAATTGACAGCCTTGCACAACGCATCGCACAGGCCCTGTCCAGCGATGATGATTTTCTTCTAATTGATGTTGTTTGTTATGCCAAGGTCGGCAAGGCTCAGGAAGTTTATCCAAGCGAGGAACTGGTACTTGATAAGGGGAAAGGAAATAAAAGCAAGATTCTTTACGCTGTTAACGAAATTGCAGCGCTGCATTCTCAGAAGTTGGGGAATGCTTTACGAACCATTGATACCTGGTATCCTGAATTTAATGACCCAACCCAGGGAATTGGCCCGATCGCAATTGAACCTTATGGTGCCGTGACAAATTTGGGAAAAGCATACCGGACACCAAAGGCAAAACAGGATTTTTATACGTTCTTTGATGCCTGGGCAAATGGGGACGCTTTAAATGAAATAAAGGATGAACATTATGTCATGGCTGTTCTGGTTCGTGGCGGTGTATTTGGTGAAAGCGATAAATAGATCCGACATTGAGCAGATGTTTGTTTAACATATTGAAATTATTGGTATTGAGTCAATCGTGTCGATTTTTTATGCAATAATATTAAGTAGTTATAATGTGCCTGTTCAATGTTGGATAGATAGAAGGTGATATATGGATCATTATATAGATGTTTTGCTTTTACCGGACCCGGAGTTGCCGCTTCCCATACTCATGAACGCCCTTTTCAGCAAATTCCATAAAGCTTTGTGTGAGTTGCACGCCACTGATATCGGGGTCAGTTTTCCAAAACAAGGGCCAACCCTCGGAAATTTGATGAGAATCCATGGGACATCAACATTGTTAATAAAATTGCAGCAACTTAACTGGATTGGACCACTGGCAGGATATTGTCAAATCGGTGATATTTTACAGATTCCACCACAAGTGAAATATTGTAGTGTCTTCCGCAAACAGCCTAACATGAGTCCTGCAAAATTGCGCCGGCTTATCAAACGAGGCTCCATCGCTGAAGATGAAACAAACAGATATCATTCAAAAATGATTTCCACAGGACTGGAAGAACCTTATCTTGAATTAACGAGCTGCTCTACCGGACACAGACATAGACGATATATAGCGTTCGGACCACTACAGGACAAACTGGTTGAAGGAAATTTTGACCAATTTGGGCTTTCCAGTACTGCAACTGTACCTTGGTTTTAACCTCAGGTCAGAACCAATATTTCTTGATCTTTGAAAATTTGCTAACAAATCAAATAATTATAGATACAGGAAAAATGATTGGGTAAAACAGCAAATCGCATTTAACTTGCTGTTTTATTATTTTTTTTATATTTTGCTGAATAGTTCACTGCCGCACAGGCAGCTTAGAAATGACTCGTTGATTTCTCAGTTGGCAGAAATGAGTTCACTGCCGCACAGGCAGCTTAGAAAACGATAAAAAACAAATATTTGAAAAACGATTTGTTCACTGCCGCACAGGCAGCTTAGAAAATGATCAACGAGGAATTAACCAAAAGGAAAAAGTTCACTGCCGCACAGGCAGCTTAGAAACGTAACTATCGCCGTATGACCAAGGACGTGGCGTTCACTGCCGCACAGGCAGCTTAGAAAAACCACCGGCACGTCACGGAGCATGGTTTCAACGTTCACTGCCGCACAGGCAGCTTAGAAATGAAAAATCTTTATAGTCCTCTAAATTGTCCTGTTCACTGCCGCACAGGCAGCTTAGAAATAAAGACGCAGCATGGAAAATACTAAATAAGAGTTCACTGCCGCACAGGCAGCTTAGAAATGCTTGATCAGATCAGCGATGTGTTTGCCACGGTTCACTGCCGCACAGGCAGCTTAGAAACGTAGTGGAAGAAGGGAGCCTCTACGATACATGTTCACTGCCGCACAGGCAGCTTAGAAATATATCGTTTCCGTTTTGGGTCTGCTTTTTATGTTCACTGCCGCACAGGCAGCTTAGAAATGACGCAACCACCAGGCCTGTTGGGATGTGAAGTTCACTGCCGCACAGGCAGCTTAGAAAATGGTCTAATCCTTATCTATTTTGTTCCAACCGTTCACTGCCGCACAGGCAGCTTAGAAATTCCTTGAGGCTATTTTGACGTAACTCTTTGTGTTCACTGCCGCACAGGCAGCTTAGAAAAACAGTATCCGAAACAGCAGATACAGACTCTCGTTCACTGCCGCACAGGCAGCTTAGAAATTTGCCCGGGAAAAACGGTGCCGCATCCACAGGTTCACTGCCGCACAGGCAGCTTAGAAAATTTCCAAAAATGATGCTCGGCGTGACCTTTTGTTCACTGCCGCACAGGCAGCTTAGAAAAAATAAAAAGATGGCACCTACTCAATGAAAAAGTTCACTGCCGCACAGGCAGCTTAGAAAAGCACCGTGTATTTTTGCCATGTTTTATTATAGTTCACTGCCGCACAGGCAGCTTAGAAAAACCTAACAAGGAGATTGGCCATGAAAGAAATGTTCACTGCCGCACAGGCAGCTTAGAAAAAGCGACATCTTGGGATAACTGAGTTTTTATTGTTCACTGCCGCACAGGCAGCTTAGAAAATGTTGTTGCTGGCGAAGGCAAAGGACACGGAGTTCACTGCCGCACAGGCAGCTTAGAAACCTTGAAGTCTGTCAGTGTCGGAGTTGGCAATGTTCACTGCCGCACAGGCAGCTTAGAAAAAATACAGTCAGGCGAAATCGACAGTATACCCGTTCA
>NZ_JBFXHE010000020.1:0-25475 GCF_050177295.1 Desulfobacter sp. | reverse complement strand
CGGTAATTCTGGCCAGGCCGTTGTCACGGACAAAGTCGTCAAAAATATCTGTGCAGAGGATCAGGGTGTCAGGGATGTTGACAGCCATTTCCGGATAGGCCGTTCCAAGGTCGGGGCGGCGGTTAAGGGTCTGGGCCAGAAAGGCCAGGCCCCTGGCCTTACCACCGATGGATCCGCTTCCGATTCTGGTAAGCCCGGCAGGGCTTGTTTGAACAGGATACTGGTCTTGGGGATGGGGGTTTTGCCCCCGGGCCGGGCGGTCCGCTGCCAGGCTGAGGAAAAACTCATGGAGGTCCCGGTCCAGGTGGTTGGCATTTTTATCCAGAAAGGGAGCCGGGATGCCCTCGGCCATTGTTTTGTTTGTTTTTTCCGCGCTCATGAGCATGATGGGAAGGCCGGGCATTTCCCTGTGAATGGTTGACAGGATGTCAATGCCGGCCCCGGACGCCTCCTTTCCATGCCAGGGGAGCCGGGTATCGGAAAGGACACAGTCAAGGCGTTTTCCAAATTCATGGAACCGGTCCATGGCTGTTTCATGGGAGCCGGCCAGGACAAGCCTGGGCCGCCGGGCACCGGGGAAGGCCGCATCAATTCCCTTGTATACTGCAGAAAGAAAGAACGAGGCGTATTCAAGACTGTCTTCCACCAGGAGAACTGCACGGCGGGTGGTGTCCTTGCAGAATTGGTCCTCAATGAAGCGGACCATGGCATGGAAGATCTCAGGTGTTCCCGACCAGATAAAAATGTGATCCGCATCCTGTTTTAAAGGCCGGTTTTTGAAGCGGCCCGGCTGCACCAGAAGGATTACCGGCAGGCCGGGGCAAAGGGTCTTGATATGCTGTACCGTCATTCCTGTTCTGGCATCCAGGACCTCAATTTCAATGAAAACAAGGTCAAATGCCGCCTTGGGGAGCAGTGCGGCAGCCTCTTCCATGGAAACAGCGTGGGTGATCTCCCAGGGGGGCGGGTGGATATCCGCCTTCAGTCCCGGCAAATGGTAGGGATCGGAAACAAAAAGGATATTTCTGACCTGAAAACCGGGTGTGCGTGGATTTTCAGGTCTGGTTTTTGTTTTTTTGATAATTTTATCCATTTTTATTCGTTTCGGCCCATTTAAAATTCTTAACCACGATAGAAATGCGATGTTTTGCATTTGACTTATGGTGAACATGTTTATTTGAATATTAAAAAGAAAACAACGCGACAAAAATAAGATAAAAATGCGTATAAAAATATAGTTGACCAAAGACTTTGCGGGCAGGGTACATCTGTCTAAAGCCCCGCTGAATGGCGATTTGTGAATAAGCGAATGGCGCAAGGCCTTTCCCCGCTTGCCAGCGTTATGAACGAACTTAAAAAAACAAGATATAGTTTTCCAGATCAATAATTTTCCGCTTAATTCTTAATCAGGAGAGTAACTTGGCAGTTGGTAAACAGTCACCCGGTGTTTAAATTGTTCGAAAAATAATTCCATTGCTTTCGATAAAAAAGTTAAAATCGGTCTATACATTTTTGAATTAAAATGACAATTATGAATTTTTATTAAAGAAAATATATCGATAATTGTAAGAAAGAAAAAATGTCCGTAAAATGGAATAAAAAGAACAAATAATATCAATATGTTGATTTATTTCATAATTTGGCATTCAATTTGCACATAATGGTGGCTGAAGAAATGAAGGGCAGAAGCTAATCCAAAAGGAGATGATCATGTTTTTGGGGTTTATGAGAGAAAAAACGATTGTATCAAAAGATACGAATATGGCAGAAATTAAAAAACGACTGGATCAGACCTGGGATCTGGCTGACAACCATTTTTTAAGCAAATTCGGGGTTGATTCCCAAGTGCAATCAATTTTTAGTTTGGTATTTAACAAACTGAATCACACAATGACCAATACGATGAAAAGCGTTGTGGCCCTTGCCTCGTTGGGTCCGGATCTGTTCAGGATATCCGGTGACTTTAAAAATAAAGTCAGGCTGCAAAGCGAAAAAGCCAATGAAATCGCAAGCGCTGAGTTACGGATTTCCCAAGGGATAGAAAAAATATCCAACCGCACCCAGGATTTAACACAGGCGTTTTCAGGGATCGAAAAAGAGGTCACCCATGCCCTTAATAAAGGTGATCTGTCCATGGCGGGTTTTTCCGATATTCAAAAACAGGTCAGCGTATTAGTAGATGCCATCCAGGTACTCA
The DNA here is from genome assembly GCF_050177295.1 of Desulfobacter sp. Taxonomy (NCBI): domain Bacteria; kingdom Pseudomonadati; phylum Thermodesulfobacteriota; class Desulfobacteria; order Desulfobacterales; family Desulfobacteraceae; genus Desulfobacter; species Desulfobacter sp. The sequence continues at coordinate 23,278 of NZ_JBFXHE010000020.1, read as the reverse complement.
AAGAGAACTCGGATTCTATTAGTTCCATTATTGATGTGATAAACAATATCTCTGATGAAACCAATATCTTATCTTTAAACGCCAGAATTGAAGCGGCAAGAAACCACGGAGACGGCCGGGGGTTTAAAGTTATTGCAGAGGAAGTTGGAAACCTGGCCCACCAGTCAAAAAGTGCCACCCAGGATATTCAAAACCGTCTTAATATTTTGCAGGAAAAAATAGTTCGAACCGTGGATGCTGCAGGACAGGTGGCCCAAAATGTAACCGGATGCGAGCAGCAGATCAATGAAGCCAATGCCGCCTTGAATAATGTCTGTTCCGGGTTTGGTGCCCTTTCCGGAAATCTTGCTGAAATCAATGAGGCTGCAGAACGTCAGGCCGAGGACGTCAGGCAGGTTTCGGCAAATGTTGTCGAAATTGAAGCCGCTCTGGCCGATCAGGTCAAGGATGCTGACACGATCTTTGGTATTGCGGAGCAAGTCAATACAGTGTGCGACGAAATAGTTCTCAGCACCGGCGTGTTTCATCTGGCAGGCCATCAGAAAGCCGGGCAAGCCGTTGAAAAGGCTTCGAAAGAATCGGCGATTCGGGTAGGTTCCAGAAAAGATCGGGATGCGGCCCTGGCTCGCCTTTTGGATCGGATGCCTTTTGCAGAGCTGGCTTATGTCACAGATGCCGCCGGAAAGCAGGTTTCTTCCAATATTTATGCCCGGGCATTGGCAGATCAGGCGGGGCTGGAAGAGGGGTATGAAAAAAACTGGCGGGAAAAAGTGTGGTTCACCACACCGGCCAGCACAGGCGACACCTTTATTTCAGAGGTCTATCGGTCTTCTGCAACCAAGGCGTTCTGCTTTACCGTGTCTGTTCCTTTAAAAGAAAATGATCGATTTGCCGGAGTGCTTGGCATCGACATTAATGTAAAAGATATGCTCAACATATAAGGAATCTAGCTCCGGGAGGACTATGGAACAGACTGAAAGCACCGGAATGACCCGGCGGGACTTTTTGCATGGCTGTACAGCAACTGCCGCAACCCTGGCAGGAGCGGTACTTTTCCAGGGGTGTGCCATTGATCCGGTCACCGGAAAGAAGCAGTTGATGCTTGTGAGCCGGGATCAGGAAATATCCATGGATAAACAGCAGTCGCCCTTTCAATTTTCTTCGGACTACGGTGTAAGCCTGGATAAAGGACTGAACCAGTATGTTTCCGGCGTGGGCAAATCCATGCTGCCCCAGGTGCACCGGCCCGACATGCCCTATAATTTCCAGGTGGTCAATGCCACCTATATAAACGCCTATGCTTTCCCCGGCGGCTCCATCGCCGTGACCCGGGGAATTTTACTGGAACTTGACAATGAGGCGGAGCTGGCCTCTCTTCTGGGGCACGAGCTGGGTCATGTCAATGCGCGGCATACCGCGGAACAGCAATCCAAAGGACAGATCTCGTCCATTCTGGTGGCAGGCCTTTCAGTGGCAGCAGAGAGCCAGGGTGCAGGTCTGGGCGATTGGACCCAGAAGCTTGGAGACCTGGGTCAGGGGCTGTTTCTTTCAAAATACTCCCGGGATAACGAACGTGAGGCCGATGCATTAGGGCACCGGTACATGGCCCGGTCCGGATACAACTCCAAAGGGTTTACCGGCCTTATGGAAATGCTCAACCAAATGAATACCACAAAGCCCAGTTCAACCCAGATGCTGTTTGCCACCCATCCCATGAGCCGGGAACGGCTGGACTCCGCCAGAAACAGGGACAGCGGAATATACCGGGACACCCATTCCCTGAGCCTCTACCGCGATCGGTATATGGACCACACAGCGGATTTAAGGTCGCTGAAACCCATGATCGCCAAACTCCAGGAGGCAGATAAGTTCCTGGGCAAAGAACAGTATGACAAGGCCGAGAGTGCGTTGATGTCTGCACTCAGATTAAAAGACACTGATTATACGGCCCAGGTGATGACAGCCAAGTGCATGCTCATCAGAAAAAAGAATCAGAAAGCCGCTTACCATGCCGGCCTTGCCAAACAACTTTCTCCCCGGGAAAACCAGGGACATTATATTTCAGGGCTTTCCAATCTGGCGTTAAAGAAACCCATGCAGGCCCATGCGGATTTTGCTGCATGCAGCAGGCTGCTGCCGGGAAATCCCCAGACAACATTTTACCAGGGCTACGCCCTTGACATGGCCGGCAGAACACAGCCGGCAGCCCGGGAATATGCGGCATATATCAAAGCAGTCAATTATGCGTCAAATAAGTACACCCAGTATGCGTATAAGCGGCTTAAAGCATGGAATTATATTAAATAATGAAACGCTTGGCTGCTGTTTTACTTACTTGCCTTGTGATCACTGCCATCAGTCAGGCAGAATCCCGCACGGATGGCAGAAAGGGCATCGTCCTTGCCCACCCGGAACAGGCGGGCATGGGACAGCCTTTCCTTGTTCGCTTGACATCTGCCCAGGCCTTTGACAGGGTTTCTGTCCATTGGATGGGCCGGGTGGTGGTGCCGTCAGTGGCCCAGTGGAAGCAATGCCATGTGGCAATTGCCATGCTGGGAACAGATGTACTCACCATCAAGCCAGGCACCCAGACACTTTTGGTCCGGGCCTGGTCAGGGGGAAAGGAGACGGTCTGGCATCGGTCAGTGAAGATTGTTACCCGGTCGTATCCTCGCCAGGAGCTGAGTCTGCCGTCAAAGATGGTGAGTCCTCCCGGGGCTGAACTGGAGCGGATCAAGGCGGAAAGGATTCGGACCCAGAAGGCCAAAAACACCTGGTCAGACCAGCGGTTATGGCGACTGCCTTTTCATCAGCCAGTGGGTGGGAAAATTACCAGCACTTACGGCCTGCAGCGGGTGCTGAACGGCAAACCCAAGGATCCCCACCGGGGACTGGATTTCAGGGCACCCTCAGGCACGGCTGTGGAAGCGGTGGCAGACGGCAGGGTGATCCTGGCCGAATCCCACTATTATGCCGGTAACTCCATGTATATAGACCACGGCAACGGTGTCATCTCGCTATACTTTCACCTGAGTGAATTCGAGGTGTGTCAGGGGGACATTGTAAAAAGGGGGCAGATTATCGGACGGGCCGGATGCACGGGACGGGCCACGGGTCCCCACCTTCATCTGTCCATATCTGCTCAGGGGCAACTGGTGGATCCAGCGCCGTTGTTTGAGGAAACAACCGACCAATTGATCAGGTAAAACGCGTTTGGGCAAAGATGACGAACCCAGGCAGGCATTAGGCCCATGGCCCTTAGGATAGAACATCTGTGGAATTCAAAACCTTCCGGATTACCTGTGACATCTCTTTTAGTGAAATGGGCTTCATGACAAAGGCGGCAATACCGTTTTCACATGCCTTTTGTTCATCCATGAGATCGCTGTAGGCGGTACAGACCATAACAGGAATATCGCTGCGAATGGCTTTGACCGCCCGGGCGAGATCAGCACCGGTCATGCCGGGCATGGCCATGTCCGTGAGCACCAGATCAAAGGAGTCAGGATCTGATTCAAAGGCCCCAACAGCCATCAGGGGATCGGTAAACGCCTTGACCTGGTATCCGATCCGGGTGAGCACCCGGTTAAAAATCTGGCTCAGCCTTTTGTCATCATCCACTAGAAGAATTGTTTCGGCTCCGCCTTTAATATCAAAGGGTTCAGAGGTCTTCTCCGGCTCAGGGGCGTGTTCTGTCAGGGGTAGGTAAACACAAAAGCGTGATCCCTTCCCGGGGGTGCTGTCCACCTGAATTGCCCCGCCATGGTCATTGACAATGCCCATGACCACAGATAGTCCCAGGCCCGAGCCTTTGCCCACACCCTTGGTGGTGAAATAGGGGTCAAAGATACGGCTGAGAATGGTGGGTGGAATGCCGGCACCGTCATCTGAGATGTCGATCCTGACGTATTGACCCGGTTTAAGATCCCCATGGCTGACAGGCTGATCCGGGTTCGGGGTCGTAATGCAGACCCTGATCTCTATGGACCCTTTCAGGTCTTCCATAGCCTGATAGGCATTGATGCACAGATTCATAATGATCTGGCTGATCTGGATGGGATCGGCCATGACAAACAGGCCGGCGGCTTGAATATCATGGATAATCCGAACCGAACTTGGAATGCTGGAGCGCAGAAACTTTATGGATTCCCGGATGATCTGTGAAACGTCAACGGCTTGGAGGACCGGGGATGATCCCCGACTGAAGCTGAGAAGCTGAGCAACAATTTCCTTGGCCCTGAGGCTGGCCATTTTCACATCATCCAGATATTCCCTGAGGGGATGGTGGGGATCAAGCTCATCCAAACTCATCTCGGTGTTGCTTAAAATAATGGTCAGAATGTTATTGAAATCATGGGCAATGCCGCCTGCCAACGTTCCAATGGTCTCCATTTTCAAAGCCTGTTTAAGCTGATTTTCCAGCTTTTTTTTCTCCGTGATATCTTCAAATTCAATGAGGAAGCAGTCTCGCTCTTTAATCCGAATGGACACACTGTAGAGCAGAATCTTGATGCAGGATTCCCCATTGACCATAATATCCATTTCCCACCCGTCTGTGCTCCTTTCCCGGATCAGTTTTTCGAGCAGGGACAAGGTGTTATCCTCAAATCGGAATCCCAATTGCTCCGGGTTTTCTCCTATAATCTCATGCTTGGGACGCTGGCAGACCTGGCAGAATTTGTCATTGGCATCCATGAACAGACCATTGGCCTGTCTGATCAGTCCAATGGCCTGGTGGGAGGTATTGAAAAGGGTTCTGAACTTTTTTTCACTGTCTCTTATAATCCTTATCTGACGGGTATTTTGTTCTTCCAGGATTTTGAGGCTTTTTACCATCAGGTTCATTGAACGGGCCAAAATGCCGGTTTCATCCCGGGCGCTTTCATCCAGAACAGGGGTAAGGTCGCCCGAGGCGATCCGGTTGGACATCCTGGCAGCCATGGCCAGAGGACTTGCAATTTTTCGACTGATCAACCCCATGAGGGTGATCACCAGGACCGCGACCATGGCGGATATGACAAGGGTGGTCATCAAAATCCGGTTCCGTGTCGCGTCTCCTGCGGTTATGATCTTATCGCTGGCCTGCCGGATTATGGCAGCAGGCTCTCCCATTAGAATCCAGGCGTCTGACAAGGCCCTGGATACGCCAATCCCGGTTTGGGAAAAGAATGGTTCAAGGGGAACCGTCCTGATATGGAAGGCTTGTTTTCCAATGGGTATTGGTCTTAACAGGTCCGTTGCCAAACCGCTGTTCCGGAAGGCGGCTGGTTCCAGGGGGCCGACGGCCTTCTCAACCTCGGTCCGGCTGTCGGGAATGCCGGCCCAGATCAGGGGTGCCCCCTGGTCCAGAACCATGGACAATTGACCTGTGGTTTCGGAAAAAAAACCAAAGGGCTTGGACAACCTGTTCACGGTGGCGCCGCTTAAAACATATCCAAGGGGTTCGTCCATGAATTCGTTGGGGATCACAGCCAATGACAGGAGCATCAGGGCGCTGTCACGACCAAGAGCATAGCTCTTGCAGGTATCTGTGTCCCATTTTTCGAATAACGCCACCGCACCGGTCTGGGTCAGGTCCCTGGCGGCAATGGCCTGACGGAAGTATGAACCCATGTCCAGGGCTTTAAAGTCTGCTTCTGGACAGGCCTCGTCAATGATACCTGGATAGGCGCTCAGCGCACTTCCCCTGGTGTCAAAAACCACCATGAAATCAATATCCGCCCTCTGGCAGGTGGCTGCCATACGTGCAAACAAGGCCTTCCACTGGCCGGTGGCGATATTGATCCTGGTCCCGTTATGCCGGCTGATATCTGTGGTATTCCGGTTGATCTGAAGAATGTGGGAAGTGACAGCGTTGAGCAATAGTTTTTCCCCGGTTTCCAGGCGGTGCCCGGACTGCTCGGCAAGCTCTGTAATCAGTTCCCGGGTCTGGGTTTCAAGACCTTGGTTCAAAAGGATCAGAACCCCGGAAACCGTCAGCACCATGGCCAGCAAAACCATGGCTGTGGCGGAAAACACTATTTTTTTCCCGATGCTCATCTTTTTCCTAGTTTGCCGGCAGGCCCCCGGTATCCCTGATGGCCTTTCTTGCGCCGGCAGAAGAGAGAAATTCCACAAAGCGTTTTAAGCTGCCCTGATAGTTTTCCTGTTTATAAACCAAATCAAGGGGCCCGAAATAGGGGTAAGCAGGATCGGAGGGCGCAATACCGTTGATCCGGACCACATGGATGGACAAAAGGTTCATGACATCTGCCAAAGTCCCATAGGCAATGCTGTTTTTAACATGGGCACAGGTATCAACGGTTTCCTGGTCCGTATAGGTAATCTTTGCCACCTGGGTCGGGGTCATGGTGGCGAATCCGGGCAGACGGTCAATCAATACGTTCAAGGAACTGTCTCCCTCCTCCCGCCGGATAACCCGGATGGGGCCCGTACCGGCATTCAACACCTCCCATGTCCGTATGGTTCCGCTGTAAATGGCGCAGGCCTGTTCCGGCGTAATGCTGTCCAGAACCACACTGGCATGGGTATAAAAAATGATAGGCAGTTTTGCCAGGGGGGTTTGGGTCAGCCCGTATTTTATCTCCTTGTCTGCAATACCCCGTGCCACCCGTCCCAGCAGATATTCACCTTTGCCCACTGCCTTTATGGCACCGCCGGAACCGATACTCGGGGGAACAAGAACCCGGATATCGGGATTTTCCCTGGTAAAGGCCTTGCCCACGGCCTGGATCACAGGCATTCCAGCGCCTGTGCCCACGATAATCAGCTCTTTTTCCGCCGCAATGCCTGGCTGGGCAAATGCCGCCCCTCCCATAAAACAAACAAAAAGAATCAGGCTATGGTATTTCACGACTTTCCCCGTTTGGTGATTGAAATAGTAAGGATCATATCCAAAAATTTAAACGTCATTGATAATGATTTTACCTTTCCTTAACCAGCAATCGGCCATAACCAGAGGATAAGACCTATTCCTGGGTGACGCGCAACACCTCCCGAAGGGAAGTGATGCCCTGGGCCACCTTGGCCAACCCGTCGCTTCTCAGGGTTTTCATTCCTTTTCTGACCGCAGCCGCCTTGATCAGGTTGGCGTCCGAGGTTTCCAGGATAAGTGATTTCAGCGCCTCGCCCAGGGGCAGAATCTCCATGATGGCCTGACGTCCCAAATACCCTGTGTTAAAGCATTTGGGGCAGCCTTTGGGCCTGAACACCTTCTGCCCCGGGGAAAGGCCGTTTATGCTTTCAAAACTGCTGAGATCCGCATGGGACAGGGTAAATTGCTCCCGGCAATGGGGGCAGAGCACCCGGACGAGACGCTGGGCAATCACATGGTTCACCGAAGAGGTGATCAGGTAGGGCTCAACGCCCAGGTCCACCAGCCGGGTCACCGCACCCGGGGCATCGTTGGTGTGAAGGGTGGAAAACACAAGGTGCCCGGTCAACGCCGACTGAATCGCAATCTCAGCCGTTTCAATATCGCGGATCTCACCAATGAGAATGACATCCGGGTCCTGGCGGACAATGGATCTGAGTCCCCGGGCAAATGTCAGCCCGGTTTTGGGGTTGACCTGGATCTGACCCACACCTTTCAGGTTGTATTCCACCGGGTCCTCAACCGTGATAATAGACCGGTCCGGGGTGTTGATTTCAGACAGCCCTGCATAAAGGGTGGTGGTCTTTCCGCTGCCCGTAGGGCCTGTAACCAGTACAATGCCGTGGTTCTGCCGGAAAATATCATGCAAATGCCGTTCATTTTCACAGGACAGGCCGAATTGCGAAATCTTCATGAAATATCCTGACTTGTTCAACAACCGGATAACCAGGCGCTCGCCGAAATTGGTGGGCACTGTGGAAATACGCATGTCAATTTCCTGGTTTCCCATCCGGACCTGGGCCCGACCGTCCTGGGGTATCCGCTTTTCGGCAATATTCATCTTGGCCATGACCTTAACCCTGGAAATCAGGCTGGACTGGAACATTTTGGGCGGGCTCATCATGGGGTAGAGTATTCCGTCAATACGGTACCGGACAATGAGTTCATCCTGGAACGGTTCGATGTGAATATCGCTGGCACCCGCCTTGACCGACTGGGAGATCATTTGGTTGACCAGGCGGATAACCGGGGCATCGCTGGTGTCATCCAAAAGATCTGCGGTCTGCTCAATGTCTTCAATGTGGAGGAATCCATCGTCTTCCATGTCGTCCATAAGTTTCTGGACATTGTGCCCGTCCTGATCAAAAATCATGTTAACGGCACTTAAAATCTGGGCTCTTGTGGCCAGGGCCAGGGTATAGTCCCCAACAAAGCCTGCATGCATGGCCACTTCATCCACATAGCTTAAATCCGATGGATCATTCAACGCAATGACCGGACGTTTGTTTCCAGGCTTAAGCGGAACAATAAGATTTTTTTTCAAAAATTTGCGGGTAAGCGTTCCGGACACGGACAGATCCGGATTTAAAAAAGCGATATCTTCCAGAAAGTCAATGCCGTAGATCGCCCCTAACGCTTTCAGGGCCTGGGATTCGGACACAAGCTTGGTGTCGCAGGCCATGTCCTGCATCCGGGCCGGGTCCCTGGCACAGGCCGCCTTGATTTTTTCCCTTTGTTCAGGGTCCAGGGTGACAACTGTTGTAAGCTGGCCAATAAACTGCTGGATTAATTTTTCCATATCACTTCAATCAATCACTCAATTCAAAAGAATGCTTTTCATGGGCGCATCTTCATCATACAATTTGATTTCCTGTTTATGAAGTTCGTCCATCTCATCCTTTTTGTCCTGATAAATCTCTTTTGCCTCCAGGGTATTTTTAACCACCCTGGGGGTCAGGAAAACAAAAAGATTGGTTCTGTCACTGCCCGAAGACTGGCTTTTAAATGCATTGCCCAGAACAGGGATATCACCCAGACACGGCACCCTGCCCACTTCCTTGCTCAGACTCTCGTCAATCAGCCCGCCAATCACCACGGTATTGCCGTCCTCCACAATAATGGTGGTTTCAAGTTCTCGTTTCAAGGTGGTGGGCCGGTCCGCATTGGTGGTGTTTGCGGTGTCCAGTTTGGTGACTGTCTGATAGAAATCCAGCCTTACCAGCCGGTCCTGGCTGATGGACGGGGTGATTTTCAGGGTAATGCCCACGTCCTTGTATTCGTATGAACTATAGGTGGTGGAAGAAGATTCGGCAGCGGACCGGGTCTGGTAGGCCACGTTTTTGCCGATGGTGATGGTGGCTTCCTCGTTTTCCGTGGTCAAAAGCTGGGGCGTGGACAAAATCTTCACATCTGAATCTTCCTTGTATGCCCGGATAATGGCCTGGTATGACGGAAAGGTCACCCCGCCGATTTTAAGGGTTTTACCTATAACACCCATGGAAAAACCGCTGGGAAGCACCCCTTTTCCCACAGAGGCCAAATTTCCGGAATCCGAAGCAGTGGTGCCGAATCCGCCAAAGGCGCCATTGGCGTTGCCGTGGACTTTTCCGGCAGCCTGCCATTCCATGCCGAAATCAAGGGACCGGGCCGCATTCATCTCCATGAGCATACACTCAATATAGACCATGGATCTTGGCACATCCAGTTTTTTGATAACTTCTTCCAATACCGGATAATCATCTTTATCCGCAATAATAATCAGGGAATTGGTCGCCTTGTCAGCTGTGATTTTGATGTCATCGGACAAAAGGGGCGCCTTTTTCTGGCCATCTTTTTTTGAATCACTGCTGCTCTTTTCGGGAATTTCCTGGAGCACAGCGGCCAGGTCCTCGGCAATGGCATGCTCAAGATAATAGACCCGGATTTTTTCTTCTCCTTTGGGCACCTCTTTGTCCAAAGCATCCACAAGTGCTGTAATCTGTGCGCTTTCTTGTTCGCTGGCCAGAAGGATAATGGAATTGGTCCGCTCATCCGCCACCATCTCCACAGAAAGGTCATCACTGCTATTTTTTCTTTTTAAAGCTTTTTTTGTTTTTGCTGAATAAATTTTGGTCAGATTGGTGACCATCTTTTCCGCATCTGCATATTTGATGGGCAAAATGGTGATTTTGCGGCCCACCCCTTCCACATCAATGGTCTTGATCAGCTTGAGCAGCCGGTCAATGCTGGAAAGGGTTGCTGTGGCAATGAGCATATTTGAGTCGGCATGGGATAAAAGGATACTGCCCTTTGCAAGCATGGGAGATAAAAGGGATTTAAGCTCATCGGAACTTGCATAAGTCAGGGGGATAAGCCGGGTGACCAGTTTATCTGATGTCTGTTCAGCATGCATGGCCACACGGGTGTCCACATTGTCGCCCCTGGCATCTGCAGCAGGAATGATCTTGACAACGCTTCCGGTTTCAACCGTGGCAAACCCGTAGATATCCAGCACCGATTCAAACACCTTGTATGCGTCATCCACAGATATTTTTTCAGGAGAAACAATGGTCACCTTTCCCGTCACCTTGGTGTCCACCACAAAATTTTTCCGGGTCAGTTTGCTGATGAATTTAATGAACACACCGATGTCAACATCATTGAAATCCATGGACACATATCCTGATTCGTCCTGGTTTTGTGCTGCCTGCACCGGAAAAATCCCGGCCAGAAATAACACCACAAGGATTAAGCAGATGTGTTTCAGCGTGAAAGCGTTGCTATGGTCCTGCAACATATGTATTCTCCTTTGGTTGTTCACCGGCACTTTTCTTTATTGCCGGTAAAGCAGACAACAGGCGTTACGATCTGTTTTCTTTTTCTGCTTTTAACGCCAGGGTCTGGGTTTCAATGACTGCGTCCAGAAACTGGCCCCTGTCACCGGATTTTACCAGGGACAGGGAAATGACAGACACGCCATGGGGTGACGTTTCAATTCTGACAAGGAAATCCACCAGGCCTTCCAAATATACCTGCCCGAGCTTGACCGTTACCCGGGAAATTATATAATCGCTGTTTTCCATGTCCTGGGAAAAAGGTTTCATATAGGCAACATTTTTTTTCACGAGACTTTTAGATGACAGGGACTCCAGAAAGGAAAACAGCGTAAACCCGGGGTCTCTTTTTTTAAGTGCCCCTTTTTCCAGGTCAAAGCTTTCAGTGTATTGCCGGCATGTCATTTCAAGGGTCTGCATCAGCTTGATATCCCGGGCTTTGGAAACCACCTTTTTTTCAAGCATTGCCCGCTTGTCCACGGCCGGCAGGTAAACAAACCAGACAAGACTGAACAGCGCAAGAAAGACTATGCCTGCGCCTATAAATTTTTTATCCCGTTTTGACAATTCAAACATATTCAGAGCTCAATAATGAATTTAATGTCCTCCCGGTTGCCGCCCTTTCCTGCCACTGCACTGCCGATAGTCACCCTTTTGAAAAACAACGACTTTTCAATGAAGCCCTTGACCTGATCAATGGTATTATAATTATCCGCAGATCCGGACAGAATCATCCGCTCCTTATCCAGCATCAGCCGGTCCACCTGGATGTCCACGGTTGCCGGGATACAAAGGGAGAGTTCAAGCAGGATATTTCCGGCCTGCACATGGCCCAAGGTTTCAGCATCGGCATTGGCAGATCCGCCCCGGGTCAGTTCCCCCACACTTGCCTGCATGAGCAGCAAAGGATCAATGTTTCCGATCTGTTTATCCGGAAATGTCTTTTTATAAATGGCGGTCATGGCCTGGTTTTGCTGATCAATCTGTTTTTCAAGCCGTGATATGTCCATGTGGATATTGACCATGAGCAGAATAAAGGCCAGCAGGGCCAGGGCAGAGCAGCTTGTGATATATCCCGCGTATGCCCGGATGAATGAATCTGCGCCATACTTCCCCTGGCACATGTTCAGCATTCCTATATCCGGGGAGATCAATGCAAGATTTTGGGCAAGATTCCGGGCAAGGCTCTGGGATAGATCCACAATGGCCGGCCCGGCCAGTGGTTCCTGTTGTTCCGGTTCTGACATATCCTGGCCGGTAACGTCGGACTGGAACTTAACAATATCTGCAAGAGATTTATGCATCCCCTTTTGGGCGGATTCGTCAAAATCACCGGAAATATAAATATGAAAGGTATCGGTTACACCAAACCGCTGCCAGAATCCCAGAAGCATCTGCCTGATGGTCTGGGCCGCCAGTGGAGGCTCCGCGTTCCCGGCAAGGGTGCGAACCTGCATAATATTTGCCTGGGCCACCAGGATTAAAGCCATCTGGCATCCGTCCATGTCCAGGAAAATAAAATTTTTCCTTTCTTTGTTCTGTTTAAGAAAAGAGGCGACCATGGCCAAGGGGCCGGGAGTAATGGCCACGGGTTTAAGCCCGGCAGCTGTAAGGCTTGCATGGTAGGACTTAAGTATCTCCTCCTCAATGGATCCGGAAAATACCAATGGGGCCGAATCTTGTGTTTTCAGTTCATACCGGAAAAAATCCGTCACCACAGGCCCCAGCTCTTTCGGGAACCTGGTCTTAAGTTCCAGGGGCAGGACCTGCCGGATTTTTGACCGGGATGTAAAGGGCAAGCTGATATGCCGAAAATAAAACCGGTCGGCCGGCAAAAGAAGCATGGCCTGGACCGTGGTATCCTTGTTAATAACCGGGTCAATGCCCTGGACAACAGATGCCAGTCCCGCATCAAACAGGGTCTGATCATCCCCAACCGTTGCCAGATCTTCATAGGCCACACGGGGCAAATCCTGAACCGTATGGGATTTGCCGCGCCCGTCCACCAGCCAGGCATCAATCCCTGTGCGATTTTCCCGGATGATCAAAAGGCGGTCGGCCATGGTCTATCCTCTTTCCATTTGAAGAATCCGGCAGAACCATTTGCCTGTCCTCTCCTGTTTTTCCCGTTTAATTACAGCGTGCAAGGTCACCTGACAGCCATTTTTTTCTGCCGTACAGTTGGCGCTGAAAACACTGCTTGAATAGGTAATCATCTTTTCAAACGCCTTTTTTTCATCATCACGCAGAGCAATGACCTCCTCAAACCACCCGGTGCCAAGGGTATGGGTATATTCCTGGCCCAGACTTGCCTTTTCAGACCGATAATCGGCAAGATCCTGGGCATTTATGTCCCGGCCTTCGGGCAGAAGCGCCGCAAGTACCGCCACAGGAGCGGTATTGATATTTACCGTGCCTGAAAATGAAAACCGGTTCTCTTCCGAATCCTGGTCCTCTGAAAGGCCGTATGCGGTGAACATCTCTTTTGCATCCGCCTGGACAGACCCATCCATCCCCTGACTGATATATGACGGGGATAAAATTGAGTCAACAACCCCTTTGACAAGAAACAATTCACTGATATGCCTTAAGGGACCATTGGCACAGGCATAAGGCAGATCCAGGGATTCATAATAGTTTGACTCAGCCCCTGTCAACCCTGTTATGGCATCATCGTCCTTGGCGTCAAGCCAGTCCTTGAGCGCGTTGACAATTTCAACGGCCCTGCCGGCATCTTCGGGCTTGTCTTCCGGGGCTGCCAGGGTTAAAAACCGTTCCAGCACCACCGCCTGACCATCATTGAGTTCATGTCCGGGAAATTGTTTAAGCAATGCATTTAACTGCAATTTTCCCATTTCATCGGAAATTTTCAGGGATAAATTTGCCGGATTTAAGCCCATGGCGGTCATGGCCAAGGCAATCTGTTCCGGGTCCGCCCATGGTTCCTGGATGGAATCAATCTCATTATCAGCCCCGTCCAGGGCCAGAATCATCATGGCCAGATGAATGCCGGACATGGCCATCTCCCGGGCTGCAAACATATCATTCTCGGCAATGGTCCCGGACGCCGCCTGCGTTGCAAGACGCCCGGCCTCCAACGCCACCACACAGAGCATGGCAACCACAGCTATGGTGGCAATCAGGGCCATACCCTTTTGATTGCTGTAAATTTGATTGCTGTAACTATTATTCACCGGTCTGCCCCTGTACCGGTAAAACCACGGCAGTTTCGTATATCTTTTCTTTGTTTTCACTTTTCAGGGTCAACCCGATATTCAGTACACAAGGGATGGATACCCCGTCGCGGTCTTTATCCGCATCCCAGTCCTGGTGTTCATTGCGCTGGGCATCAATGAACTCAATGGTAAATCCGGTGATATGTTCTGCAAGGACCGGATCTGAGCACGGGTCTGGGTCCTTATCACTGCCGACGGGACGTTCGGCCCGGCAAAGGTCAAACAGCCCCTGGCTGTTCTTACGAACGTAATAGGTTATCCTGACTACACCGGACGGTCTGCTGCGGCCGGTTTGAAGTCCTGAAAGAGAGGCAAATTCAAGGGTGGAAAAAGTCATTCCCCCCACACCAGTCTCTTTGCCGGTCATCTGAAAAGGATCCACATCCTGATCATCGGCACTGTTCTGGACGCGTGTTATCCTGGATTCCGGCACGTACATGCAGGTAAGGTCATCCAGAATTCTTCTGAATACATCCCTGGCCCGTTCATTATAGCCAACACCCTGTGCAATGGACTGCCCTGTGGATATAAATGAATTAAAAGACGAAAACAGCATGACCATGACAAATGAAAAAATAACAAAGGTCACCATCAGTTCCACCAGCGTGAATCCACTGTCTGTGGGGTTAGCTTGCAGGGGCATACCTGAATGTTTCAACATGATAGGACCGGTTTCCCTGCTGCCTTGTGATTGTCAGATCAATTTTTTTCAATGTGCCGATCTTGTCGGCAAAATCCGGCATGATATCAGAGAAGTTAGCGTTTACATCCGTCACCTCACAACGCCATGCATACCCGTCAAACGCCTGGCCAAACTCGCCTTTGACCCCGGGATCATTCATGGAAAGCTCAATTTGGGCAAGGGCCTTGGCTGCAAGATACCGGGATGTTGTCTGGAAATCATCGGCCCCGGCAAGGCTGATGGTTCCGGACTGCATCCGGAACAATGCCACCATGACCGTTGCAATAATGGCCATGGCCACCATCATCTCGATCAGGGTAAAGCCGGCTTCGGCCGGCCCCTGACAGCCGTCATATTTCCCTAATTGATCATATGCAGTCGTCATAAGACACATATTTGTCGATCAGATGAATTTTTTTTTGAAACATGCATATTTGAATGGTCATCTCCTGACGCTGTTCCCGGACATGAATCAGGAC
The DNA here is from genome assembly GCF_050177295.1 of Desulfobacter sp. NCBI lineage: Bacteria > Pseudomonadati > Thermodesulfobacteriota > Desulfobacteria > Desulfobacterales > Desulfobacteraceae > Desulfobacter > Desulfobacter sp. The sequence continues at coordinate 8,195 of NZ_JBFXHE010000020.1, read as the reverse complement.
CCGGTCTGAATACCCTTTGCTGAAAAAACAGATGCGTTTGTCATCACTTGCCCGGCCGGCGTCATCCGGGAATTCCAGATTGATCAGTTGCAGATCACTGTCCAGGGACAGGCCATTATTTCGGGCAGCCTGACAGGCATCCTCATCCATTGTGTCATCCGTGACATACATTTTTCCGGAACCGGAATCCATATAAAGGGTAAACGTTTTATTTTCCTTCATGGCCTTAAGCTTTAAATTCTCCAGGAAAAGAATCAGACCGGATACGTGATCAGAAGCGTTTGAGGTTAAATGAATCTGCCTGAACAATGGGATTGAAAACAGCAGAATAATGGTGAAAATGCCCACCACCACCATCAGTTCAACAAAGGTGAATCCGGAATGGTTATTCCTGATCTTCCCAGTTGGTGATATCCGCATTGATGCCCTCCCCTCCTGATTCTGTGTCCGCACCATATGAAATCAGGTCAAAGGTGCCGTGGACACCGGGACACAGGTATACATACTCGGTCCCCCAAGGATCTTTGGGCATTCTTTTCTTCTCAAAATACCCGTTTTCATTCCAGTTGCGGGGTACAGGATCGGTGGTCGGCTTTTCGATCAGGGCCAAAAGGCCCTGTTCCGTTGTGGGATAAACCCCATTGTCCAGTTTGTACATTTTAAGGCTGGTTTCAATGGCGGCAATGTCCACCCGGGCTTTGACGATTTTCGCCTTGTCCGCCTTATCCATATACCTTGGCACAATGGCACCGGCCAGAATCCCCAGAATGATGACAACCACCATCAGTTCAATAAAGGAAAAACCGGCCTGATTTCCAATCTGCCTGCTGTACTGCCTGAAAAATTTTATGCATATCTGTTCTATCATTTTCATTTATGACCGCCTGTAGTTGTTGCCTTTCAGCCCGTTAGACAAGGATTTTTAAATCCCCCGATTTGAGTGGATTATTAATAAAATAAGGATAAATAACAAGAAAAAAACAGAGTCCAGGTTCGGTGGAAGCAGATGAAAACCCATTTCCATCAGGTGATATGCCTTGCCTGAATGATTTTAAACCTTTCAGGGGCGTTTGTTTTTCAACAGACCGGTTAACCGGGCCACTGCTTTCCCTGCCGGGCATGCCTCGTCAGGGTATGGTTTTTAATGGCAGTCCGAAACGGTCTTTCCCCAGCAGATGCATGGCATCCGTCCCAAAGATATTTTGAAGGGACCCGTCAGCAAGGTTACACCTGAATCCCCGGCAGGATTCAGGCCTGTAGTGGTAGATTTTGCAGAAATATTTGCCGTTACGTTTTTGTAAAAAAACGCACCCGGTTTGATCCGGATGAATCATATACAGCCTGCCCTGGGCTGCCGCTTGTTTTGAAAGTTCCTCCAGGGATTTGTTCCGTAATGCATCCAGCGACAGGCCAACGCCAACATAGCCGCCCATTTTTTGAATAAATTCAGTTTCTTCCGGTTTGAGCAGCACTTTTCTATACCGTTTACAACAGGCACCGCATTTACGGCATTCGTGGAACAAGGAGTTCAATTCCGCGGCCGGCACCGTATTTTCGTCACCAGACATCCGTACTTCCTTATCAATCAACAAAATCAATCAACAAGGTCAGATTGTATCACTTTAAATTACAAGGTCCAGAACTGTTTTAACGGGTGATCTGCCAGCACCCTGTCTGCCCGTTTGGCCTGCATAACCCCCACTGGCTCAACCCTTGTTTCCAGAAGTCCGTCCAGAGTGGCCAGTATAGACGCCTCCAGGCAGTCAGGATTGTATCCGCCTTCAAGGATCAAAAGCAGGCGGCTATCGCATACCTGTTTTGCATGGAAACGCAGCATCATGGTGATGTTCCTGAACCATCTGGTGCTCAGACGAATCTGGCTGATACTGTCATCAACATGTCCGTCATATCCGGCTGAGACCAGAATAATCTGGGGAAGATACTGGGCACATACGGCATTAAGCAACTGGCCGAGAAGAAAGGTATACTCGCTGTCGCCAAACTGTGAAAACACCGGCACATTGATGGTATACCCAAGGCCTTTTTCCACGCCCGTTTCCTCTGCGCACCCTGAAAAAGGGAAAATGCCTTGTTGATGAATAGACAGCACCATCACTTCATTGGTATCGTAGAATACATCCTGGGTGCCGTTGGCATGGTGGGCATCAAAATCCACGATTAAAATGCGGCGTAAGCCATATGTATGCCGCAAATATTCTGCGGTGATGGCGATATTATTGAGAATACAAAATCCCATGCCCCGCCCGGTACTGGCATGATGCCCCGGGGGCCTGACAAGGGCAAAACCCTGGTCCAGTTTTCCGGCCATGATCTGATCCGCCAGGTTCATGCAGCCGCCCGAGGCAAGCCGTGCCGTGATAAGGGAATCCTCCATCAGGTAAGAATCCCTGTCATAGGAAAAAGGATCGGAATGAACCGCATGTTTCCGGATCTGATCCAGGTAAAAAGAGGAATGTACTGCCAGAACCTGTTCAATAGTTGCTTCCCGCGGCTCAATGACCTGGCACCGTTCGGTATATCCGGACAGGCTTAAGGTCAGATAAAGGCTTCTCACCCGGTTGGGATTTTCAAGGCTTGCCAAAGGAATGCAATGGTGTAAATAACGCTGGTCAAACACCAGCCCGGTACGCAAATCAGTCATCTTTGCCGGTTGCTGCTCTATTCATTGTGGTACCGGTAAATAGGATGACGCGCAAACGTTTGCCCGGACAGGGTAAAAAGCAACCCGTTCCGCATGATGTTCTGGTCCTGGTACTGGACAGCCTCCTGCATCTCAAATCCAAGCTTAACAAGACATCGCTGCTGGGGAATATTATTTATGTCAGTATACATTTGCACCTGCCGGATGTTTTCATTTTCCATTAAATGTTTGATCAAAAATTTCTGAGCCTCCGTGCCATACCCTTTGTTCCGTTCGCTTTCCCGCGCAATTTTAACGGAGATGACAACCGTACTGAACTGACCGGACACAGTCCAGTACCGAATGGATCCAATGGGGGTTCTCTTTTTTAACCACACCATAAACCGTTTTTCTTTATCGTTCCATAAGGCACCCGATTCCAGTTGATGGATCAAGTGTTCAACATCAAGATTTTCAGGAGAAAGGTATGGGCCGTTGGCTTCCAGAGCATGGCTCCATTCAGCCAGCAGTTCAAGATCGCTCACGGCCAGCTTTTTCAGGCACAGCCGTGAGGTAAATATACAATTGCCATAAAATGCCATTTTTAATCACATGGAACGGATTGCAGCACTCAATTCCTTACTGGATCGGGCCAGTTTTTCAAGGGCAGCCATTGTTTCGTTAATGGAGCCGCCCACAAGGTCAGCAGAAGACTTATTCTCATTTGACGCGGCCACCACGCCTTCGATCTGCTGCTTAACTTCCTGACCGTTGTCGCTCAGTACATCTGACTTTTTATCAATCTGGTCAATGGCACTGGATATCGTTTCAATACCTTCGGAAATTTTATCCATGGAGTCAAGGGCGCTTTTTATCACTTCGCTGCCCTGGCCAAGCATTTTCATACCATCTTTCATGGACTCTATGGTATCCCGGGATTCCTCCTCCACTTTCTTCACAATATCGGCAATATCCACTGCGGATCTGGATGAATTTTCAGCAAGTTTTCGCACTTCATCCGCCACCACCGCAAAGCCCCGGCCTGCATCCCCGGCCCGGGCCGCCTCAATGGCTGCGTTAAATGCCAGAAGATTGGTCTGGGAGGCAATGTCCTTTATAATACCCACAAAACTGCCGATTTTTTTCAACTGGCTGACCAGGTTGACAACCATTTGATTTGACGCTTCCATGGACAGATTAATGGCCTGCATTTTTTTACCGGCTTCTGAGCCTGCCTTTTTTCCGGCCGCCGCATCCTGGGCCACATTTGTTGCCATCTTGCTGGAATCTGTTGTCAAAGAGACCATTTCAGACGCGGATTGCACCATGTACTGAATCACGTCCATTGATTTTGCCAGGTCCTTCACTTCCTTTTCAATGGTGGTATTCATGGTTAAAACATTGGCGTTTGCGTTTTCCATCTTGGCTAAAGAATCTGAAACCAGGGAAGAGACCTCCTCACCGGCCGCGTTGATTAATCCCTCTACCTGGAATTCCCGGGCCACGTCCACTGCAAACTCCAGCCCGCCCTTGATATTGCCTTTGGCGTCCTTGATTGAAACGCTGGTAATCTTCAGGGGCACCTGCCTGGTGTTTATATTGGCCATGGCTTGTTCCGTGAACACAGAACTGTCGCGCATGGCCATTCTCACCCCGCACCTTTCCGAATTACAGCGTTCTGTGCAAAACAGGTCATAGCATTTGCGTCCAATGGCATCTTCCACAGAAAGCCCCAGCAATCCAGCGCCGGCCGGGTTGATATAGGTAATGTTGTGGTTCAAATCCACCGCATGAATGGAATGGGGAATCACGTTTAAATTTTCTATTTTTTCGGCAGCCTCCTGCCGCTGACGTGCTTCTTCTGTAATATCCAGAATAAATTCCAGGCCGCCTTTAATGTTGCCCTTGGCATCCTTTATGGGAGCGCCTGTATATTTGATGGGCATGATCATCCCGTCTCTGGGACGCGCAATGGTCTCTTCATAGACAACCCGATCCTCTAACATGGCCCGGCCAACCGCGCATTTTTCCGTACGGCAATGGGGGGTTCGAAACAGGTCATAACATTTTCTGCCAATGACCTCATCCACCTCAAGTTCGGTGATTGCCGCCCCTGCCGGGTTGATATAAGTGATCGTAAATTCGGTATCAACGGACATAATCGGCGTAGGAATGGCATTGAGGTTTTCAATTTTTTCATTGGCAGCCTGGCGCTGGGTCGCTTCTTCGCTCACATCCATAATATACTCAAGCGCCCCTTTAATATTCCCTTTGGCATCCTTGATGGGGGCGCCGGTATATTTGATGGGTATGATGACGCCGTCTTTAGGCCGGGCAATGGTTTCGGCACTGATCACCGAATCCGTTTTCATGGCGCGGGCACAGGCGCATTGCTCTGTGCGGCAATGGGGGGTTTTAAACAGATCATAGCACTTTCGGCCCATGGCTTCGTCCGGTGTCAGGCCGGCCACGGCCGATCCTGCCGGGTTCATGAAAGTGACGTTGAACTCGCTGTCAATGGCCATAATGGGTGTGGGAATAATGTTTAAATTGTTGATTTTTTCATTGGCCATCTGGCGCTGGGCCGCTTCTTCGGTCACATCCACAATGTATTCCAGGGCCCCTTTAATGTTCCCTTTGGCATCCTTGATGGGGGCACCGGTATATTTGATGGGTATGATGACGCCGTCTTTAGGCCGGGCAATGGTTTCGGCACTGATCACCGAATCCGTTTTCATGGCACGGGTACAAGCGCATTGTTCGGTACGGCAATGGGGGGTTTTAAACAGGTCGTAACACTTTTTGCCCACGATTTCGTCCGGTGTCAAACCCGCCACTGCCGCCCCTGCAGGATTCATATAAGTCACCGTAAACTGGGTATCAATTTCCATTATAGGCGTGGGAATGACGTTAAGATCGGTCTCCATTTGGGATAACCTGGATTTCAGCGCTTTGACCGATGTGATGTCCCGCAGGGAGATCAGGGTTCTTTCTGTTTCATCCGGTATGGGAGCAGTCATGGATTCGTACCAGGTAAGCGCATCTGCGTCACCTTTAAAAAATATTTCGGCACTGGTACGCTTACCAATGCGCCTGGATTTGGCAACAGGGCAGTTCTTGGTTCCACAGAACTGGGAGCAAATCACCTCCTCGCAGGTTATTCCTTTTTGAATTTGTTCCTTTGAAACACCAAATGCAGTATAAAATGACGCGTTGGCCCAGGTAACGGACATCCCCTTATCCACCACGCAGCACGGGTCTGCCATCAATTCAAGGCATGCTTGATTAAATGATTCCAGATCCTTATTGGAATCTGACATGATAATTCTCCTTTAATGGTTAGGACCGCAGAAACCTATTGTTCAACAGTCAAAGCTTGTCCGCAATTTAGATGATTGCAAACCAGATTACGGATATTAATTACTAATACATGCTTTTGCCCCCCTTCTTGATCAGAAAAATCAATCAAACGATCCACCGTATCTTTCTTGGCCTGAAATTGCTCATTAAGGGAAGGGGTATCAAAATGTTGTTCCTGCTTATATATGGTATTTATATTATCAACCTCAAGAGCCACGGTCACAGACTCAGTTCTGCATATGATCAACTGTTCTCCGGATCTGTTGCGATCCGGGTATCCGTAGAAGCGGCGCATGTTTACCACAGGGACCACAATCCCTCGTAAATTAATGACTTCGGAGTCGTGCCCCTGGGCGGAAGGTATCGGCATAACCGTGTCCCTATGGATAATTTCCTGAACATCCCTGATTTGAACCGCGAAAAGTTTTTCAACAGTAAACACCAGATAGCCGTTTTCGGTGATCAGATGATGGGCCGCTGTTACCTCTTCTGTTTTTTCACTTCTGTCTTTCATATGGGCCATGGATTGCAGCGTTTCCACATGGTTCTGGATCAATTTGTCAACATCAAGCAGCATAATGCTCGACGCCTGGCCTGTTTCATAAAGACCTGTCACACTTTGCTGTTCCCGGAAAGGCATGGGCAGAATTTCGTGGGTGCCCACAGTTAAAATCCGGTGTACCGTATCCATAATCATGCCAAAACACACATCGGTGGCTTCCAGAATCAAAATACGCCGGGTATCATCATTTTTTTCCAGTGCGTGTTGAGAAGCGGTTTTTCTCTCCAGCAGCACAAAGGAGTCAACCACAGGAATCGTACGGCCGCGAAGTCGCAGCGCCCCTTCAATACACCCGTGGCAAAACGTTTTATCCACTGATTTGAAATAGGTTAACTCTTTGGCATGCTCCACAGGCACACCGTAATCCTGACCGTCACAGGTAAAAATAATAAACCGGCGATAGACCCTTTGCTGTTTTTCCTCTTGTGCCTGTCCCTGGCCATCTGCTTGCGGCAACAGGCTTTCACCTTCAAAAAGCCGGTTTAAATCCAGAAGCTCCAGATTTCTTGTGCCCCGGCAAATCAAACCTGAAATCAAACACGTTTTGGAAAGCAATACGTTGGGGATGGCAGAAATCTGCTCCGGTGCCACGCGCAATACATCCAGAATATCATCAAAGAGAAGGCCAAAGCGGTAACCGGCAAGTGAGACCACCGCCACTCTGGCATTTTCATCATATGCGGTTTCATCAAACCCAAATCTTTTTTTTAAATTGATCACCGGAATAACATCTTCTCTAAGACGCATGAAGCCCTCGAAAAAATCGGCACTGCCGGGCACGGGCTCGATAGGGCGAACGTTTGTTGCCTCAATAACACTCAGTGCGTCAACTGCTATGTCAAATCCTTTGGAGCGGTCCAAAAGAAACGATGCGAAAAGTTGTTCGCTATTCATGACAATCATCCCCACGTTTTATTTATGATCCGGGCTGGATGTTGCGAGATGCAACATTATTCCTAATAACTTCATTGACATTGCTCTATATAAGATGTGAACCAGCTATTTTGTCAAGTCATAATTACTTTTGTACAAAAAATTCTTTTTACTCAACTGAAGAGGTGGTATAAAGTGCAGGAGCTGACGGTCCGCCACAACGGTGGAAGCACTATCCCCGTTGAACTCGGTCAGTTTAAGCCGGTGTGCTGGCCTTCTTTTATTAAAAGAAGGACTTGGGGCAAAAAATATCATCAGATAAGGACCGCGGATTAAATCCCAAACAAAGGAGACCATTGGATGAATACATCAGATATTGATCGAATTGATAGCGCATTGGCAATCAATATTCTGATGAATACCATGCTCACAAAAATCATGGCAACTGCGGCAAAGGTGATCATTCTGGATATCCAGGGGGGGCTGCCGTGGATACAGCCGCGGCCAATCAAATGAATTTTGCCTCAATTATACAAAGCAATTGAAGACGAATTTTTACAAATCGCCTTTTCGCTGGCAGATTCCCAGGAGGAAAAAACAATCCTTACCGGGGAAGGAAATATCTGGCAACGGATAAATGTCCGAACTGGCGTAATTCAATGACTGAATTTTTTTATACTCGATGATCCAGTTTTTAAAAATTGACATGGAACGTAGCTACCAGTTATTATCCCCATGTTAACAGAATGCTTTATATTT
>NZ_JBFXHE010000019.1:0-25871 GCF_050177295.1 Desulfobacter sp. | reverse complement strand
CTATGCAGGCCCAAGGCCTTTACAATTGACGATTTTTTATTTTGCCATTAAAGAAAGTAGTTTTCAACTTTATTAGAAAGCCCGGCGTTGCCCTTGAAAAAAAACAGGCATCAGGTTTTTTAAAACCTGATGCCTCTGTGATGGTTTTACAGTTTCGGGTTATTTATTTTTTGAGCTTAATTCCGGGAACTGATGATAAAAGAATTCAGTTACCTGGCCCGCGGTTTTGCTCTCCTCGTTTTCCCGAAGTTCTATGCGCCGGATTTTACCGGAGATGGTTTTGGGCAGTTCTTCCACAAATTCAATGATTCTGGGAATCTTGAACTTGGCAAGCACATCAATGGTGTGCTTGAACAGTTCCAGCGCCAGCTCTCTCGATGGTTTCTGTCCGGGGATCAGAATGACAAACGCTTTTACCAGCTGGTGACGTTTGGGATCAGGCACGCCCACCACGGCAGTCTCCATGACGGCCGGGTGCTCAATCAGCGCACTTTCCACCTCAAAGGGGCCAACCCGGTAATCACTGCTTTTGATGACATCGTCGGAGCGGCCCACAAACCACCAGTAGCCGTCCTTGTCAAAGGTGGCTTTGTCACCGGTGAAATACAGGCCGTGCTTAAACGCTTCAGATGTTTTTGTCTCATTGCCGATATATTCCTGAAACAGTCCAATGGCGCGCCAGTTGGAAAGACGGATCACGATATGGCCGGTGGTGTCAGGTTCCGTGATCTGTTTTCCTTCATCGTCGGCTAACATGATATCGTACATGAATGATGGATATCCAAAGGAACCCAAGCGCATTTTGCCTTCCATCCAGGGCGGATTGCCGATCATGCATGTGGCTTCGGTCTGGCCGTAGAAATCGCGGATTTCAGTTCCAGTGGCTTCCCGCCACTGATCAATGACTTCCGGATTCAACGGTTCGCCTGCACTCAACGAATACTTCAAGGACGAAAAATCATACGCTGACAGGTCAAGGCCCACAAAGGCGCGCCAGGCCGTGGGCGGTGCGCAGAATGAATTGATTTTATATTTGGCCACAAAGCTTAGGTATTTTTTAATATCCAGCGCGGTGAAATTAAAGCCTGTGGCAGTGCCACCGACGTTAAATGGGCTGAAAAAGCTGCTCCATGCCCATTTAGCCCATCCGGGCGCACTCAAGTTGTGGTGAACGCCTCCGGGCTCAAGTCCGATGGTTACGACTGTTGACATGTGGCCCAAAGGATAGGAGACAGCGGAATGGCCCACCCGTTTGGGAAGCCCTGTGGTTCCGGAGGTGAAAAAGCAGAACAGAACATCTTCACTGTTAATGGTTGCAGGCAAGGCTATGGGTGATTCCTCCGCGATCCTCGGATAGGATGTCCACCCCTGTTTTTCGCCAAGAATAATTTTGGCCTTGGGTGTGCATCCGGCCTTGGCCAGGGCATCGTCCACCAGGCCGGCGAGGCTCTCAAGGGCAATGACAACATCCGGTGGATACGCTTCAAAACGGAACTGGATTTCGCGTTCAGTCATGGTGGTGGCTGTGGGAACAGCGACAAAACCGCCTTTAATGGCGGCAAAGGAGGTAAACCAGGTTTGGGGGACAATGGGCGTCAGCATATAAAGGTTGTCGCCTTTTTCCACCCCTTTTTTACGCAAAAAATTTAATACTTTATTACCATTTTCAGCCAACTGGGTATATGTATACTGCTCTTGTTCATCTGTATGCAGGTCTGCCCAGATAAGCGCCAACTGGTCCGGGCGCTCTTTGACGTGTATATCTTCAAAAATTTCCTGGGCCCAGTTAAAGGTTTGGGGTAATTCGGCTGAATTCAGTCTTTTAAAAAACGTTTGTGCTTTGATTTCACGTTGGGCCATATCCTGGATCCCATTGAGTTCCATCACCTCTCTATAAAAGTGTTTCAACGTCATTGGTTCCCTCCCGGTTAAATGGATTGATTACACTTCCTGTTTTCAGGCCGCTCCTGCCTTGCCCTGAAAGGCAGAACCCGCAAGAAAAGTATATTATTTAGAAAACTGTCATTTATACCAGGCCGGCAGTTTTCTACCAATCGGTTTAAGACTTAATTTTTATGTCAGTGATAAGCGTGGTACGTTGTAGGTTGATATAGTGAGTATATGTAAGCTAATAAACCTATATATGGATGGGCGTTGACTTAGTTTATTCATTGCTCTTATCCTGGAAATTAAATTGTGAATATAAGGGCCATGAAGCCACTATCCATACCTGTATCGGGGTACATTTATGTGTCTTTTTTTGAGACAGATAAACCATGGCCGCGTGTTCACACCCGCCTGTACCTTTTTTAAATCGTTTGGAACACGCATGGGCAAGGTGTTTGATGTAATTTAACGCAATTCTTTTCTGATTCACTGAAAAAACCGTCAGGCCTGTGCTTTTGGAATGAATTTTGTTAATGAAAAACAGATTAGAGTTTTCAATGGATGATATGATTGAGTTACACTAAATAAAATATGGAGTAAAATCATTGACACCGCAAATTGAAACCGCCGGTAATTCGGAAAAATTTGATTCCATTGTCATCAACGAAGTACAGCTGCTCCTGGCGGAAAAGCGAACATCCCTGGCTGTTATGAGAACCGGGATAGCTGTGCTGGCACTGCCCTTGTCCGTGGTCGGGCTTTTGATCGCAACCTCAAAATATTATAATATTTTCAACGTATTGCACCTGGTTATCCCCTTTGTTATTCTCAATCTTGGATTGATTGTCCTGGGCTGCTATCTGATTACCCGGGCCGTTATAAAAATGCACAGCTATGACAAACACATCCATGAACTGAAGGTCAAATTCAGTGCTTTGGGGCAGTTCATACAATAAAGGCCAACAGCCCGGCATAACCCGATCTGGCATAATTTGTGCTTTTCTGGTAATTAAATCAGGCGCCAAGATGTTTTAAAAGGCGGGCTGAAACAGCAATAAACACTTGAAAGAGAACAACTATGAAACCCTACGGCAGAAAGACAAAAAAACAGGTGGGCGAAATCCTTGCCCTTGGCAGCCGCAGCCAGGCCCTGGCCAGGCTGGGGCAGATTCCGGATGCCCAGCTCACCGGACATCTGTTCTCTTATTTTTACAACAAGGACGAGCTGATCAAATTTCGCAGCGTGACCGCCATGGGATATCTTGCCGCAAGGATTGCGGATAATTGCCTGGAAAACGCCAGGGTCATTTTGAGACGGATCATGTGGAACTTGAACGACGAATCCGGCGGCATTGGCTGGGGGTCACCCGAGGCCATGGGAGAGATTTTAAGCAAAAGCCCGGCTCTGGCCCGGGAATTTAAAAGCATCCTTTTTTCCTACCTGGATCACAAAGGCAACCACATTGAACATGACATGCTCCAGCGCGGGGTTTTGTGGGGCATTGGCACATATCTTGGCGCAGCACCCGGGGATATGACAGATATCACCAGGGAACAGCTCCAGGCCCATCTGGATTCTAAAGATCCGGTAAAGCGTGGATATGCTGTCAGGGCGCTGTCCAATGCCGATGTCTTTGAATGTATGGTGCTGCCTGATTTTATCCAGGCAGACAGAACCTCCATTGATGTTTACACAGGGTGGGATTTTACGGCTGTCCAGATATCGGATATGGTGCTTGCCTGCACCCCTGAACAGATACGGGTCTGAAATGAATCATTACCAATTTTACTTGCCCTGGTGTGAAACGGTTAAAGAGAATTTGCCATGCTGAAAAAAAAATGTGACATAAACATCGTGCGCACCATTGAGCTGGCCCATAAAATGATAGCGCTGGCGCAGACCGGATATGAACACCATGAAGACCCCGGCTGCGGCGTGCTTTATGGAATTTTGCTGGATACAGGGTACAAGATTCTTGACCTGGCTGAAAAAGAGAAACAGGCGCATATTTTAAAGGGCTGGTGGCTGAAATCCATTGACATGAATCCATTGATAAAGGAAGACTTTGATGCGCGTACAAAAAAAACCGGTGATTGATCTTGGCTGCTGCATTGAATGCGGGGTCTGCATTGATCTGGCCCCCCACGCCTTTGAAATCAAAGATGCAGGTTATGTGGATATACGGCCCCTTGACAGGTATGAGGATGACCAAGATATCCTTGAAGCTGTGAAAAACTGCCCCAGAGACTGTATTTCCTGGGAGTAATGTTCTGGCGCAATTCCCTTTTCAGCCTTACAGTCCGGACATTCATTCAGCACCCATTATTTTTTTCTTTTTACAGATGCAAAAAAACATTGCACCTGATACACAAATGTGCCATTTAAGAGACCGGTTCAAGAACAGCTTGGTATTTAATACTGAAAGCGGGTTGCCGGGAAATCAAAAAATGGAAAAATTTACACACTCTCTGCTGGATCTGCACAATCTCAACCTCGTGGTGGACAATCTTAAACTTGGCGTCATGGCACATACCACAGAACGTATGATCACTGTTTTTAATAAGGAAGCAGAAAAAATTACCGGATATAGTAAAAAAGAGATCCTGGGTAAAGACTGCCACGATGTGTTCCAGGCTCCGTTCTGTGGTTCCAAATGTTCCTTTTGCAAGGACTCCCCGAAGCTTTCCGGCGGAACCAAGGAGTATCCGGTTACCATCGTCACTAAAACAGGGGACACCCGGCATCTGGAAATGACTGTTTCCTGCATTCTGGATCATGCAGGGGAAATCCGGGGGGTTGTGGCCTCGTTCCGGGATATGACCGATTCCATACGTCTGTCCCTGAAAGCTGAAGATCTTTCCAATTTTGCAGGCATCATCGGCAAGGATAAAGCCATGCAGGACATTTTCCGGCAGATTCGGGATGTGGCCTTGTATAACTATCCGGTTCACGTATCCGGTGAGACCGGTACCGGCAAGGAACGGGTGGCCTATGCGATTCATGACATTTCGTCCTACGGCAACGGCAGTTTTGTACCGGTGAACTGCGGGGCCATCCCCGAAGGCATTGTGGAAAGTGAGCTGTTCGGTCATGTCAAAGGCGCATTCTCAGGGGCGGTCAGGGAACGTAAAGGCCGGTTTGAACTGGCCCATAAAGGCACCCTGTTCCTGGACGAAGTCGCGGATCTGCCGTTGAGAACCCAGGTCAAACTGTTACGGTTCCTCCAGGAGGGATCATTTGAAAAAGTAGGCGGAGAAAAAAAGATCAGCGTGGATATCCGAATTATCTCCGCCACCAACAAGGATCTGGCAGAAGAGGTCCGGGCCGACCGGTTCAGGGAAGACCTTTACTACCGGCTCAACGTCATTCCCCTCCACCTGCCGCCCCTGCGGGAAAGAAAAAACGATATCCCGCTTTTAGCCGATCACTTCCTGCGGGAGGCGGAAAAAGAAAACAAAAAGCCCGTACCGGAACTGGCCCCTGACACCATTCGGGAGATGATGGACTACCACTGGCCCGGTAATGTCAGGGAATTAAAAAATGTGATCCAGTTTTCCGTGGTCCGGTCCCGGGGCAGTGTTATCCTTCCTACGGATCTTCCCTTTGCATCCACCAGGCATCCCCTGCGGCCTGTCTTGTTAACTGAGCCCCCAGCGCCTGGGGTACAGTTTGCCCGGGGAAAGCTCAATCAGGAAAATGTTCAATCCGCCCTGGTCAAAACCGGAGGCAACAAATCCAAAGCGGCCCGGGTGTTGGGTGTGGGAAGGGCAACCCTGTACCGCTTTTTAAGCGAGCATCCGGAGATCAAAGCCTTTTCAGATGCCTTCTAACAAGGAGGGTGAATATATGGTAAATATTTTGGAGCGGTTCCGGTTCAAGACCCTGCTCAGATTCCTAGGGCCTGGATTCCTTGTAACAGTAGGATTTATTGATCCGGGTAACTGGGCCACCAATATCGAGGGCGGCTCAAGGTTCGGGTATTCACTGCTGTGGGTGATCACTTTGAGTACCATGATGCTCATTGTGATTCAGAACATGGCGGCAAAACTTGGAATCGCTACAGGCAAATCCCTGGCTGTTAATATCAGGGACCGCTTTTCAAGGCCGGTTTCGGCCATGCTGGGCCTGACCATTGTGCTTGCCTGCGTTGCCACGGATGTGGCCGAACTTCTGGGGGGTGCCATCGGGTTCAATCTGCTTTTCGGCATGCCCCTCTGGGTAGGCGCACTTGTGACCGTAGGCCTTGAGACTTTTTTAATTGTCAGCCAGCGTTACCACCGGCTTGAAATGATTGTCATGGGATTTCTGGCCATCATTGCCCTTTGCTATCTGATTGAAATTTACATTGTTAAACCAGACTGGTCCGCAGCCCTTCCGGCCATGGTGGTCCCCCGTCTGAACCGGGAAAGTATCTACGTTGCTATGGCTATTTTAGGCGCTGTGGTGATGCCCCATAATATTTTTTTGCATTCCAACGTCATTCATTCCCGTGAATGGGGTATTTCGGAAGACGAAAAAATGTCCCAGCTCAATTACGAGAAAGCCGATACTCTGGCGGCCATGATCATGGGATGGGTGGTTAATTCGGCCATGATCATTGTGGCGGCAGCCGTGTTTGCAAAAAATCAGGCTTCGGTCACAAGTATTGAACAGGCATCTGCTACGCTGACCCCCCTGGCAGGACCTTTGGCTGGATTCCTTTTTGCCGTTGCCCTGGTCTTTGCCGGGGTAGGATCCTCCGTGACATCGTCCATGGCTGAGGTCAATGTCATCACAGGCTTTCTGGGAAAGCCCGAGGATCCCAGAACCCTTTTATACCGGTTTTCCGTATTTGCCACGGCTATACCGTCTTTTTTAATCATTGTCCTGTCCATGGATACCTATAAGATTTTGATTTTCAGCCAGGTGGTCTTAAGTCTCCAGCTGCCGTTTACCCTGATTCCGCTTTTGATGCTGTGCCGGGATAAAAAACGCATGGGCAGATTTGCCTCGGGACCGGCCGAATTTGCAGCAGCCATTGTGATTTCGGCCATTGTCATTGTTTTAAATATTTACCTGCTTTATACCACGGTCACAGGAGCCTGATATCATGCAACTATATAAAAACATACTGGTGACCATGGACTGTTCACCGGTGGATGACCGGATCCTTGAACATGTGGCCCAACTTGCCCTCCAAAACCGGTCCAAGGTCTTTTTGCTGCACGTGGTTCATTCCCATACACTGGATGAGCACCGGGCATTGACCCGGAATGCAGACATTTTGTTGGCACAAGGATGCCAGAAACTCGTTGACCAGGGCATTGACGCCGAAGTGGTGCAGCGCAGCGGCGAACCGGATGAACAGATTCTCGAAGAAATTCAGAACGGAGACTACGACCTTGTGGCCATGGCCACCCACGGCCATTCAACCCTTGGTCAGATCCTGTTCGGCAGTATATCAAAGACCCTTAAGCAAAAAATCAGCATTCCGCTGCTGCTGCTGGGTCCTGAATAGAACCTTTCGGAAAAGAGTCAGCCCATGGGATGTCTCTTCCGGATCAGAAATTGGGCCAGCGCCAGCCAGCCCGAACCACCGCCACGATTAGAACCGGTCAATCCAGTGAATAAAGCGATCCATGTATTTGGTGAGAAAGACTTGGGTGTTTTCTGCAATCACCTGACCCGAATCATCCAATGCTTCAATAATGTTTCCCACATAGGCTTCGGGGTGCTGCATGGTGTAAACATTTAAACAAGAGAGTACCTGTCTCAGGTGGTGGCTGGCGCCAAATCCGCCTATGGCACCCGGGGAGACACTGACAATGCCCCCCGGCTTTCCGGTCCAGACGCTTTGCCCGTAAGGCCTTGACCCAACGTCAATGGCATTTTTCAGAACGCCTGGGATGGATCTGTTGTACTCAGGCGTAACAAATAAAAAGGCATCCAGCTCTTTTATTTCATTTCTGAATTCAACCCAGGCAGCGGTGGGTGTATCGTCCAGATCCTGGTTGTAAAGTTCCAGATTGCCGATATCGGGAAAGCTTACAGGATAGCTTTTGGGAGCGACCGATGCCAGGTATTTTGCCACAGAGCGGTTAAAAGACTCTTTTCTCAGGCTGCCAACAATTATGCCGATTTTCTTCATGCTGTCATCTCCTGTTTGTCTTGTTATAGCGGTTTGATTTCACATTTATTTCAGTATATACCATTATAATCTGACATTTTGCAAAATTGTTCGTCAGCAATACCGGCGGATAAAAAATCAGGGAGGCATGTTGGCAAAATCAAACGCGGAAAAGCGCAAACAAAAACGCAAGCAAAAGCAGGTGCAGGTCAGGCGGGCCAGGGCAGGGCAGGCAGCCGCTGATAAAGGGTGGTTTTACTATGAAGAAGCCCTTCATTACCATGACACCCCAAATTTTTCCCAGGCCCTCAAATGCATAAAAAAAGCCGTCAAGTTGCTGCCCAAAGAAGAGGCTGTGATTCACCTCATGGGGCAGATAGGCCAGTTGTGCGACGACCCGCAGGTGCAGCTGGATGCCCTGGAGTGCCTTGAGAAAATCGGAAAAATAGAAGATTTTATGCGTTATAACCAGGTCATTTTTTTAATGAAACTGGGGAAATATGAGCGTTGCCTGGAAACCGCCGAAGCCCTGCTAACAAATTTTACACAGCTTAAAATTGAGAATAAACGCCAAAGCAAGACCACCATTAAAGAGATCATTGGCTATTGCAAAGGAAAAATTGCCGCAGCCCAGAGGCATGAGGAAGCGATCCGGCAGATGGCGGAAATGAACAGGCTGCGGGACCGTCCGGCTGGCGCGGGCGTCAAAGACCTGGTGGATGTGGCTGCTCCGACGTCCCCGACACCTGATCCATCACCTGAGCCGACACCTGATCCATCACCTGAGCCATCAAGGGTTCACCCTGTCAAGGTTAAGGCGCTTGAAAAACCGGCATCGGTTCCTGTGACCGTGAACATTGACAAAGAGGCGTTTGTCAAGGCCCTGTCAGGCATTGAAACTGCTGGGCCGGATTTGTATGAACTGGCGCTCATGAGTCATGCAATCCGGTTTGCGGAATCCTTTGAGACCCTGATCTGCCTGCCGGGGCTTACACAAATCCAATCGTTCTGGTACCAGGAGGAGACCGCCAAAAAAGTACTCAAGCAGTTCAGGGGACGGGCCCTGCTTTCGGATGAGGTGGGCCTGGGCAAAACCATTGAGGCGTTGATCATCCTGTCGGAATATTTGCGCCGGGGCATGGTGAAAACCGCGCTGATCCTGACCCCGACTCCCCTGGTTTCCCAGTGGCAGACAGAAATGGCATCCAAATTCAACCTCAAGGTGCCATCAACAGACAGTCCGGAATTCAAATCCGGGGACCGGGATTTCTGGGAACAAAACCTTGTGGTGGCGTCCATCAACCAGGCCAAGTCAAAGAAAAACTGGGACCTGATCACCGGTCGGGAGTACGACATGGTGATTGTTGATGAGGCCCATCATCTGAAAAATAAATCCACGTTGAATTTCAAGCTGGTCAATGCCCTGAAGAAAAAATTCATCCTGTTGCTGACCGCCACGCCCGTGGAAAACAACCTCATGGAGCTGTACAACCTGATCACCCTGCTCAAGCCGGGGCAGCTTGAGACGGCCACCGCCTTCAGGGAGCGGTTCATGAAGCGCGGAGACCCCACAGACCCCCAGAACAGGGAAATGCTCAAACACCTGTTAAGCCAGGTGATGATCAGAAATACCCGGGCCCTGGCAGGGATTCATATTCCGCCCCGGTTTGCCACCACCATCCGCATTGCGCCCACAAAAGGCGAGACAGCTTTTTATGAACGGCTTCAGGTCCTTTTGCACCGGCTCAACGATCAGGACAAAGGGCAGGCCAAACTGATGATTAAAAATTTGCTGGCCCAGGCCGGATCATCCCCTAAGGCAGTGGAAGCCACCCTGGACCGGATGCTTGAAAGCCGGTCCTGGGTGCCGGACATTGAAAAAGAGATCAAAGCGGTGCGGAACCTGTGCCGGACAACGGCGGATACCCCCAAGAACATGGCGTTGCTCAAGCTGGTGAAGGCGGACAAAGAAAAGCTCATTGTCTTTGTAAAATACACGGCAACCCTGGACCACCTGGCTGAGTTTCTGGCGTGGAATGATGTCTCCTTTGTTCTTTTCCACGGCAGCATGACCAATGAGAAAAGGGATGCGGCCATCCAGGCGTTTAAGGATACTGTCCAGGTGCTGGTCACCACAGAAATCGGCGGGGAGGGGCGCAATATCCAGTTTTGTTCCCGGATGGTCAATTACGATCTGCCTTGGAACCCCATGAAGATTGAACAACGAATCGGCCGTATCCACCGCATCGGCCAGGAAAAGGAAGTGCAGATCTATAATTTTTGCGCACAAGGTTCTATTGAGGATTACATTCTGGATATTCTGGACCGGAAAATCAATATGTTTGAGATGGTCATCGGAGAGATTGACATGATCCTGGGCCGGGTCAGGGGGGAGAAAGAGTTCTCGGATATGGTCTGCGACATCTGGGTGGATTCGCAAAGCCTGGAAGAGCGGGACCAGTCCTTTGCCAAGCTGGGCGCAAAACTGAAACGGGCTAAAACAGGGTATGAGAAAACAAGGGAACTGGACGGCAAACTTTTTGGAGACAACTATGAACTCTAACGGATATGAACAGGACAGGCATGAACAGATTGATGCCATGGATTTTGCCTGCCGGTTTTTTAAGGCCCGGGGAGGGGTGGTGGAAGACCAGGGCCTGACCCGGGATATCCTGCTGCCTGAAGCGGCGGCCCAGACCCTTGGCGTGGATGATTTTTTCCGGGTGGGGCCTGAAGAGATTGTGGAACAGGGGCGGCTAAAGGTCCATGCCGTGCAGCTGAATACCCCGTTTCTTGACCGGATGCTCACCCTGGCAGGGGAATCCGCGCCCTTTGCCCGGGCTGAACTGAAATTTGATTATATCAAAACCCAGGGATTTGACCGGCTGATTGCAGACCGGTTTCAATTCCATAAGTCCAAGGTCAGGGTGATGAAGACCGGAGAGGCACGAACCCGGTATCTTGTCCTGACCTGCCGGTACACCGCCCAGAGTGATGAGATAAAACAGGGGCTTGTGGAGATCTGCGTCAACCTGGATACCGGTGTGGTTATCCCGGACATGGCCCGGGGCCTTGCCCATGTTCAAAAGGAATTCAGCGTCAAAAAGGCCCGGGGGTTAAACGAAAAGGAAATTGAAGCGATCCGGACCGTTGTCTCCCGATATGGACAGAACCTGGTGGAAGACCGGCTGGCCTCATTTGTGGACAGCATGAACCGGCGGTTTCAAAGGGATACGGCAAGCCTTGACGCATATTACCAGGCCCTTGAAACGGAGATGCGGCAAAACCTCAGCAGAACCGGGCTTTCCCAGGACCTGGTCAGGGAACGGGAAGAAAAAATCGCCATGATTCCAGCCGAACTTGCAGCCAAGAAAAAAGATCTGCTTAACAAGTACGGCATCGGTATTGATTTTAAACCGGCAGCGGCCCTGTACCTGACCTCTGCCTGTGTGACGGTGTTTGCCCGGCTCATATCCGGCCGCAGCCATACGGATTTTACCCTGACCTACAATCCTGTGACCAAGGACATGGACCCGGTTGCCTGCCAATCCTGCGGCGCCGGTACCTACGGCCTGGGATTGTGTTCCAGTCTGCACATCAACTGCCCGAGCTGCCTGGCCGGGGCTGTTTCAGTCGGCCCTGGGTCTTAAAAAAGAGGCGAATTTCGGCACCCCGTTTTTGCTGAACCCATGATATTTAAACGTCACTGTTGTCCCGACAGCAGGCGGGTTGTTCCGAACCCGGTCAGTGAACCCGGTCCCTAATTTAAAGATAACGCCGTTTTCCAGTTTCAGTGTAAGCGATCCCATGGCATTTTCATATTTTCCCTTTCCCTTGTTAATACCAATGACAAGGCCTTCCATGTCCCGGGCTTTTTTTACCTTGAGAACATGGGCGCTTCTGCCGGTGTGGTAGGGCATATTCGGATCTTTTACGATAACGCCTTCGCCGCCCCTTGATGTCACGTCAAGGAAAAAACGGTCCAGGTCTGATTTATCTTGAATCAAAGTCTGCCGGATCACCCTGACATGGGGGGTGGGATGGGATTTGAACCACGCTTTTGCCCTGGCAAGCCGGTGAAAAAATGTCCCGTTCTGGTTGGGCACTTCAAAAATATGGTAATTGATTGTTTCCCACCCCGGGCCGGGCTCGGCATCAAGCACCACAGACTGGATAAACTCAAAATCCCCTTGTTTGCTCCACAACTCGCCATCCAATTCAAAGGCAGGAAAATTTTTAATGAACCATGGCGGCGGGTGGAGGGGCAGCCCTTTTCGGGTCAGCAGGCGGCTGCCGTCCCAGTATCCCCTTATCCCATCCAGTTTTTCGCTCATTACCCAGCCCTTAATGTCTTCTTTTCCGGCATAGGACCGGGCCTGCTGCAACTGTAAATCCTTTGCCTGACAAAACGTGCAAAAAAAGAAGATCACCATTGTCCCTGTTAACCATATCCTGATAATTTTATGATAAACAGGGTTGGCGAAATCAGACATAAAGTTTCTCCCTTTATTTGATTTGGGAATTGAAAAGAAGTGTAAGATGCCACACCGGCTTTTGTCAAGAAATGTCAGCCGGTTTATATTCAATTCTTGAATGCACCCATCACCGCACACATGCAGAAAATCCAGAAATCAAAATTCCGGATTCGATCCCATGGTCAAAGATTATGTTAATCACAAAATGCTGAGTCTAAGAGCCTGTTTGGTAATTGATGAATCGGCTGCAATCTCATGAAAATGGCCCCAATTCCCCCAAATTTTATGTCAATAGTCGGGCTATTAACAGAAAATTTGGGGGAATTGGTTCTCATTTTCATGAGATTTCGCTTCGATTCCCTAATTACCAAACAGGCTCTAAAAGGAAGAGACGTTTTTCTTTGGATAAAAAAATAAAACTTGTGCTATGTTTAAAGCAATTTGAATTGGCATTTGAGGAGAACTATGAAAATTTTGATTGTTGACGATACGAAATTATCAAGAGCTATGATTTTAAAACGCATCCCTGAAAATGTGAAAAACAGTTCAAGAATCTTCCAGGGCGTGAATGGTCGGGAAGCTGTGGAATTGTACAAGGAGATCAAACCCGATATCACATTTCTAGATCTGACCATGCCGGAGATGGACGGTTTCAAAGCCCTTGAAATCATCCGTGCCCACGATCCAGATGCCCAGGTGTATGTGATCACGGCCGATATCCAGGCCAAGGCCAGGGAGCGGGTTTTGGCTCTGGGAGCCAAAGGCATCGAAAAAAAGCCCATAGACGAAACTCGTATCGCACAAATCCTGGCCACTATTCGATGAGGATTTCCTGAAAAATGATTGATAGCGAGATCAAAGACGCATTAGAAGAGTTGATCAATATTTCATACGGGTCTGCCACGGCGGCAATTGCAGATCTGTTTGACAGTTTTGCTCAACTGAGGGTGCCAGGAATTAAGGTGGTTCCTGTTGGAGAAGTGGAACATGCCGTTCTCGGTGAAAACAACCATGAACCCAACCTCTACATCAGCACACAGATGTTTAAAGGGACTTTTGAGGGCGAAATCCTGTTTGTCATAGACAAGCAGAGTGCTTCGAATATGCAGGACCTGATTTGTCTGCTGGAAGAAGTATGCATAGACAAGGAAGACGATGACGCAGAAATCCGGCAGAGTATCTTGGAAATAGCCAATATACTGGGGGCGTCTTGCATTGGCAAACTGGCCGAACTCCTGAATTCGGTGGTCTCATTTTCCCCGCCTATCATCGAATTGAACAATCGGCTGTTTATGGGCCGGGAAAAAACTGGCTACAGCATGGTGATTATTATTTCCACCCTGCTGGAGTTCGAGAAGGAGCAGATCACCGGTCATCTGTTCATCCTGTTTGATGATGAAATGTTTGTCTGGCTGGAAAAAAGCCTGTACGCATTTATAGAGGAGAATACATGACCCCCGTGAAAACTGACATTCTTGACACCCTGGAAAACGGGGTTATCATCACGGATAAGGATCTGAATATACTGTCCTGGAACAGATGGCTGGTCGTGCATACAGGGATCAGTCAGGAAAAAGCCCGGGGACAGCACCTGCCGGAATTGTTTCCAGGTACTTCATTTTCCATCCTAAAACGTAAAATCCATATAGCGTTTACGCTGAAAATCCCGGCCTTCACGAACGCATCCGTGGAAAAATACATTATTCCCATCAAACTGAACAAAATTACAAAATCCATTTTTCGTTTCATGCGCCAGGATTCAGTAATCACTGCCCTGGATGACACCCAGGCTGCCATCCTGATATATGATGCCACCCCGTTACTGGAAGCAAATGCGATTATTGAGACGCAACTCAAGCTGGTGGAAAAACAGGCTAGAACCGACGGGCTTACCCAATGCTACAACAAAACAATGTTTAATGAGCTTCTGGCTATAGAAATAAAAAAAGCGGACCGTCACGACTACACTTTTTCCATGATTATCTTAGACATTGATAATTTTAAATCAGTGAATGATACCTTTGGACACTTGGTGGGGGATTATGTTCTCAAGGAGATCGCAACCATTTCCGCCCAAAGCATCAGGGAAAGCGATGTCTTTGCCAGATGGGGAGGCGAGGAGTTTTGTATTCTGCTTCCCCAAACCGCGTTGGAAAATGCGGTTGCCGTGGCAGATAAACTCAGGCGTATTCTGGCGGCCCACGATTTTGGAGCGGCAGGCCACCAGCAGTGCAGTTTTGGTGTGGCTGAATATTCCAAGGATAACCAGCAAGCAGATCTGGTTCACCAAGCAGATGAGGCTTTATATCATGCCAAACACAACGGAAAAAATCGGGTGGCCGCATGCATGGGCGACCAGAAATTTATCCTATGGCCTTGATTTTGGCCCGAAAATTTTTAAATATTATAACCTTTTTGAATATTAATCTGAGGCCAGTTACAAATGAAGCCTATTGTGATAGTAAAAACAGGGAAAACCTTTCCAGATCTTATAGATAAACATGGAGATTTTGAAGATTGGATCTCAAAGGGTCTTGGCCAGCTCGAACATGAAATTAAAGTTGTCAATGCTGAATCAGACCCTCTGCCGGAACCAAATCAGATTAGGGGTGCAATCATTTCCGGTTCTCATGCCTATGTAACAGATGGTCTACATTGGTGCCTTAGACTAGAAGATTGGACAAAGAAGGTCATTGATCATCAAATTCCCCTGCTTGGGATCTGTTTTGGCCATCAGGTGATTGCCAAAGCCATGGATGGAATTGTCGATTTTCATCCTGTTGGTCTTGAAATCGGCACCAGAGAAATAGAGCTGCTGCCAAGCTGTAATCATGATCCTTTATTTATGGGATTGCCGGGCAGATTTAAAGTTCACCTATTCCATTCACAAAGCGTTATTCAATTGCCTCCCAGAGCAACTCTTTTAGCCCGAAACGAATTTGAGCCGCATCAGGCATTTCGAATCGGTAAAAATGCCTGGGGGGTTCAGTTCCATCCCGAGGCAAATTCAGATGCGACAAAAGACTACATCCGGAATCTAATAGAGGATGTCAGATCCGCTGATTTGGATCCCGGGCAACTTTTTGAGCAGATAGAAGAGACGCCGTATTCGGCGTCTCTTTTAAAAAGATTTGCAGAATTGGTTTGAAAAGCTGTGCACGTTTCTCAGATTTGGTGCTAATCGGGCAACATATCATAAAAATACATCATGGCATCGGACCGGGAGATGATACCGATGATTTTTCCATCTTTCATGACAGGAATTCTTCCGATATCATGCCTGATCATGAGGCGGGCTGCTTCAAAGGCACTTTTATCATAATCAATGGTAATAATTTTTCGGCTCATAATGGCTTTAACCGGTGACTGCATCTGATTTGACTTTTTGACTTTTCTGAAATCCCGTCTTGAAACAACGCCCACCAGATTCTCGTCATCGTCCACAACCGGCATGCCCGAACACCCCATCTCCCGAAGCATCATGGCCACATCACCCACAGGGGTGCCCGCTTTTACCGTTACCACAGGGTATGACATGATATCAGACAGCATGACCGAGGAATACTGGTTGCCCTTGAGCAATTCCAGAACGGTTTCTAATAATGCATCCGGATTCGCACCCTTGACCAGGGCTGAACCGGCTCCGGGATGGCCGCCACCGCCCAGGGAGCGCATGAGCACGCCAATATTGATTTCATCCACCCCGCTTCTGCCGATCACCATGCATTTATCTTTTTCCACGTCCTTGAATATACCAAAGGCCAGGTCTACATTCATCAGTTCCCGGTACATCTGCATCACCATGGCCAGGTTTTCCACCCGCCCAAGGATTTCCACCTGGGATACGCTCAGTGAAAACCCCTTTATCTCACTTCGTTCTGCCCGCTGGATCATGTCAAAGAGGATCTCCTTTTGTTTTTTGCCGTAGGCTGGCTGCAAAAAGGTGCCCAGGATATTGAGATCCGCCTTGCGGTCCAGCAGAAATCCTGCAGCATAAGCGTCTTCGGGAAGGGTGGACGGATAGGACAGATGGCCTGTATCTTCATAAAGGCCGATTAAAAACAAGGTGGCCTGAATCGGGGTGATCAGTTTACGTTCCTTTTGGATTTGCTGGACAAGCAGGGTAACTGCAGCCCCTGTCCGGGAAAGATGTGACTCCCGGGCGTCAATATCCCCGTCTTCGTGGTGGTCCCAGACAATGACGTCAAGGCCGGTTTTTTCGGATAAAACGCTTAACCGCTGGTCCAGACGGGACCATGAGTGTGTGTCCACGCAGATAAGGGTGTCCACAGTATCCAGATCCACTTCATTGGGTGCCCACAGATTAAAAATATCCTTGTGAATGGCTAAAAAATTCTTAAGGTTGGCATTAACTGTCCCGGGAAGGACAGGCCTGGCATCGGGATATATGATGGTGGCTGCCACAAGGCATGCCAGGGCATCAAAATCAGAACCTTTATGTGTGGTGATGATTTTCATAGAACCTCTTTATTGGCGGAAGTGTTTTCATGGCAGGATCTTGATCAGATATTTTGCCGGATATCATTTCAATAGGCTCGTTTAAGTCGTTTTGTTGATCCATTTACATATTATATAATCATTATTCGAGAATGCCTCAACTTTTATCGTGTTAAAATTTAAGCAAACAGATCACAGTCCCCAACGGACGAGACCATGATAAGGGTGGGCAAAGGGGCAAGTGTCCGGGTGTACCTGGCCTGAAACGCTTCTGCTTCGCTTTGTTCAGGCAGGTTGAAGCCGATGAAAACAACCGATGCGTCGGTTGATATGGATTTAAAGACTGTTTCAAAGGAATCCGTGGACACGATGACCCTGGTTTCAGCCTTTACCCTGGCCTCTCGCAGCAGCGCTTCCAGGGCCTGCTTTGCCGGCTGCATCCCGGCAGGATCCTGGATGATTCTGAACAGCCTGATGGTTGCATCAGCCCATGGCCTGTTCAGCGTGAGAAGATGGGCCAGGATAATCATCAGGGATCCGTTTTTTTTGCCCCGCCACCAGATATCGATAAATATTTTTTCCGGATCTTGGGGAAGCCCCTTGGCGTTGATTATGACAAGATTCATTCCCATGGCCCGGACAATGCGCAAATGCCGCGTAAAGGACTGGGCTCTGGCCGGGTCTGATGACCAGCCGAAAATTACGGTGTTGTGCTTCAGGGGGCCGGGGGGATGGGCCTGGAGCGCTGCGCAGATGCCCTGGTCAAGATCGGGTAAAACCATGACTGTTGAGAAACCGCTGACGCCGTAATCCTGGAAGGTTTTTTTTAGCTGGGTTAAGGCGGTCTGCCTTTTTTCCATGAGGTCCTGGATATTGCCGGGAAGGATACGGACCAGGGTTACAATGCCCCGTTCCTCGCCGATCCACAGGGCATACTGCACCAGGGTAAAACGGGTTTTAGGGTTTCCCGAGAACACCAGAACCGCCGGGCGCCAGTTTTTGGGGTGAACGGGCATGATTGAAAGCTGGTGAAGATTGGCTTTAAGCCTGGAGTAGAAAAAACCCCATCGTGCGTCACCGAAACGGACCTTAAGGGATCTGCGTCTAAGCAGTACAACCATCGCGGAGATAATGCCTGCCGCACAAACCGCTGTCAGCGGGTGAATCAAAAAGGCTGTGACCGCACACCCTGCCGCCGCGACAAGGGCTTGCAGCCAGTGATAGTACCTGAATCCCGGTCTGAAGGACGGGTTGCCGGCAAAGGATTCAACAAAGGCGGCAACATTGATCATTGCGTAGGTGTAAAGAAAGAACATGGTGACGACACCCGCCAGAATATTAAATGCCTGGCCGGTGTTGCCATTGCCTGCCCACAGGATCGTGGCCATGGTTAAACCCAGGGTCAGCCACAGGGCGCTGACCGGCTCATTGGCCTGGCCTGCCCCCTTTTCAAAAGGGTGCAGGATGGGGATCAGCCGGTCCCTGGCAACGGCCTGGATCACCCTGGGTGCCCCCATGAAGGATCCCAGGGCACTGGACAGGGTGGCTGCAAACACACCGGCAACCACCAGGAATCCGGCGTTAAAAAGCGCCTGGCTGCAAAGTGTTTCAAAGGATGAGTAAATCAGTTCTTCCCGGGATTGGGCCCCGCCGCATAAAAGGATCTGAAGCCCGTACACAATTAACCCTGTGGCAACTGCGCCAAGGGTGCCTGCCGGGATGGCCCGGGCCGGATTCTTCAGGTCCCCGGACATGCTGATGCCTGCCATGATACCGGTGACTGCCGGAAAATAGATGACAAAGACTTTCCAGAACGTATATATGTCCTTTGTATAGCCCGGCCCGAAGTTTTTTGAAAACAGGTGAATGTCAAAGTGAACCAGGGCCCCTCCCAGAAACGCGAGAATGGAAAGTAGCAGAACCGTCATGATAAGGAACTGTGCCCGCACGGCCCATCTGGCACCGGCCCGGGTGATAATGAACAGAAAAGCGGTGGTGATCAGGGCAATGGTTCTGAAGTGGACTCCAAGGGCCGGAAAGGTCCGGATCATGGATTCGGTAAATCCCAGGATATAAAACGGAACGGAAATGGCCTGGGAGCAGAACAGGGCCAGCCCAATGGCTCCGCCAAGCTCAGGTCCGATGGACCTTGATATCAGAAAATAGGCACCACCTGCCGAAACAGGCGTATTTGTGGATACTGCTGAAACGGAAATTGCCGTCAATAGTGTGATGGCATGGCTCAGGCACAAAATCAGAATGGTTTGAAAAATACCGGCCTGGCCAATGACAAACCCGGCGCGCATGAACAGGATTACACCGAGAATTGTGAGGATGGACGGCGTAAAAACGCCGCCAAATGCGCTAAGGTTATTTCCTGTATGACCCTGGCCTGGTTGTGGTTTTCTGGTGGTTGCTCCCATGACCGTAACCTTTCCCCCAAGGATATTCTGCTCCATCCGGAACTGCTTCGGCTGCTTCAGGCCTGGCCGGATTTTTTGATTCCAGAATGCCACATTTCTTGTAAAATTTCCCTGGGAAAATTTAACTTTATTTTTTTGGGGGAGGTAAATATTTTTTTTTAAGGGAAGTTTGCAGGGGCGTTTCCATTTTGCCTGCTATTTGATAATGTATTCAGGATAAGAATAGAAACCCAAAGGAATAATCCGTCTGTATTAATAAATATCATGATATCAAGATATTATCTTTATATGAGACTCTTTTGCCTGTTGGCCCGGCATTTGCCGGTGATGCCGGTTTTGGGAATCGCTGCTATTTTCTGGTCTGCAGGGCCGGTGCTTGCATCCCAATCCGGCCTTGGTTTCAGTGTGCATACCCTGGCATCAAAGATTCCCGGAAAAACAGCCCTGATCGTGGGCGGCATCCAGGGGGATGAGCCGGGCGGGTTTAATGCTGCGGCCCTTATTGCCACCCGGTATAAAATTCTGTCCGGCCAGGTCATTGTGGTCCCTAACCTCAATTTTGAAAGTATTATTAAGCGCAGCCGGGGTGTTTACGGGGACATGAACCGCAAATTTAACCAGGTGAGCAAAACAGATCCCGAACGGCTGACCATTGCTAAAATAAAGTCAATGATCACTGACCCGGACGTGGATTTTATTTTAAATCTGCATGACGGCTCGGGATTTTTTACGCCCACCTGTGAAAGCAATCTGCGTAATCCTGACAGGTGGGGGCAAAGCATTATCATTGACCAGGCCCGGATGCCTGTAAAATACACAGGCCTGTTTTGTGATCTTGCAGTCACGGCACAGCAGTGTGCCCAAGATGTCAATGCCCATCTTATTGATCCCGGTCATACGGTGGGCGTTAAAAATACCCGGACAGCAGAAGGGGACGAGGAAATGGCAAAAACACTTACCTTTTTTGCCATGAAAAATGAGAAACCCGCCTTTGGTGTTGAAGCCAGCAAGTCCTTTCTGACCCCCGGGCGTGTATACTATCACCTTCTGGCCATTGAATCCTTTTTAAAAAAGGCCGGGATTTCTTTTGAACGTGATTTTTCTTTAACCAGGAATGAAATAGAAAAGGCCATTGACAAAGATATTGCCCTGACCCTGGGTGAGCGCAGAATTCTGCTCT
Organism: Desulfobacter sp.; assembly: GCF_050177295.1. Lineage (NCBI taxonomy): Bacteria > Pseudomonadati > Thermodesulfobacteriota > Desulfobacteria > Desulfobacterales > Desulfobacteraceae > Desulfobacter > Desulfobacter sp. The sequence goes on along the minus strand of NZ_JBFXHE010000019.1, from coordinate 5,341 downwards.
ATGCTGAAAATATACGCAATCGCATCAATTACCTGCCCATGGAAAAGGACAAAAGGCTGCAGTTTCTGGTCAATAATCCGCTGATGGCCCTGGTGCACAATAAATCCGATTTCAGTCTGTACCACGGCAACCGCTGCCTTTCCCGTCTCAGCCCCCAGTATTTTGAGTATGATCTGGGAATAGACAATATTGAGATGGAGGTTGACGGCCAGAAAAAAATAGTTCCCTTTGGTTCCAGGATTCCGGTTAAAGAGCAGTTTATGGTGCATCCCATACCGGATCACCGGGTGAACATTATTGGATTTTCAAAACAGGATATAGAGGACGAAACAGGTGTTCTTGTCACCAAAAATGATTGTATGCAGCGTTTTTCAATTGACCGGGACGGCCTGATTTTCAGGATTGAAGTCTATAGCCAGGGAAAATTCAATGGTATGGTGCTTGCGGACTTCAGGTTCTGGAACAAAACCGCCGACATGGTCGGGACCACCAGCCATTTCAGTAGCAAAAAACAGGTGTTCAGGTAGTGAATAATTGACAAGGAATTTTTAAAGCAGGAAAAATGAATCCAGATACAAAAAAAGAGAAAATGATCCCCCGTCAGACTTTTTATATTTCCATTCTCATTTCCCTGACACTGGGGGTTTTGATTGGCACCGCATATACATCGTTCAAGCTGGCTGATTCAAGGCAGCCGGGCATGGGACATATGCCGCCGGGCATGGTAGGGAATATGCCAAAAAGCATGTCGGCGCCTGAAAAAGGGGCGGGTGAAAATCAAAGACCGGATCTTGCAACCATGGCAGATCCTCGTATCAGGGAAATGCAGGCGTTTTTGAAGGAAAATCCCGATAATGCCCAAGTCTGGATCGAACTGGGCAATACCTTTTTTGATCTGGACCGTTTTGGGGATGCCATCAATGCCTATGGGAAAGCCCTGTCCATTCAGCCGGACAATCCACATGTTCTCACAGACCTTGGGGTGATGTATCGACGGAACAATGAACCTGAAAAAGCCCTGGAGGCTTTTGGCAAGGCCATTGCTGTTCAGCCTGATTTTGAAACCGCCTGGTTTAACAAGGGCATTGTCTATATGCACGATCTCGATGATCTCCCCAAAGCCATTGAGGCCTGGGAACAGCTGGTAAAAGTTAATCCAACTGCCCGGACATCCGGGGGAAAACGGGTGTCTGAGCTGATTGAAACCCTGAAAACCAAAGCCCGGTAATGCAGGATCTAAACCGGATTTTTCCCGCCACCCCCAAAGGGTGGCAATATGAACTGGTATATAAACGTATCCGCCATATCTATTTCAGGATATACCCGGATAAAAAAATTGTTCGGATTTCCGCGCCTTCCCGGATCAGCCAAAAAGCGTTTGAACATGCCGTTCAGTCCAAATCTGCCTGGTTAACGCAAAAATTAACTGCTCTGGGCGATGGGCCGCCGCTTTTTAAACCATTATTGGCAATGAAGGACAGCTTTTCATGCATGGTATGGGGCCGGCAACTGTCTGTGGTGCGTGGGACCTGCAATGCCCGGCCCGGAATCTGTTTGAGCCCCGAATCCGAATCCGAAATCGTTATCCGGGCACCTTCCGGTTTTGATCCGAAAAAGGAGGCAAATCTGTGGAATCGATGGCTGCGTACGCTCTTAAATAAACGCATTCAGATTCTGCTTGAAAAATGGCAGCCTGTCATGGGTGTGGCACCGGCCGAATTCCGGCTGAAAAAGATGAAAACCCGATGGGGATCCTGTAACACGGTTGCAAGGCGCATATGGATCAATACGGTTCTTGTGCATCTGGAACCCTGCCTGCTGGAGTATGTGCTGGTCCATGAACTGGTTCACCTGCTGGAACCGGGGCACACACAGCGCTTTTATCAGATTATGGAAACATATCTGCCTGACTGGAAGGAAAGCGAGATGCGCCTGGATAGAATAGAGTTAAGTAAGATTTAAGACACAGATTCAGTTTTTTTATCTGTGGATGACACGGCATTGAAAAATTGGCGGCTTCCTTCGATATCGGCAATCAAATCCGAGTCTGGGCTTTCGCGCACCATTGGAATAGGTCGACGGCAGAAGCGCAAAAGCGGTTGTCTGAATAAAGGCCTGAATCAGGCCTGAATATAGGCATCCATTTCCGGATACCGGGTCCTGAAGGCGTTAAATTCATTCAGTGTCCGGTCATCAAATGGATCAAGGGCAAACAACCGGCTCAGAATTTTTGCGGCATCAATAATTTTATCCCGTTCATCCCCCGGTTCTGCTTCGATAAGGCGCAGTAGCCCATACAGGGCAAATCGGTCTTCAGATATAGACAACACCTGATTGTAATAATATCTTGCCTGGGAGAATTGTTTCATCTGCAGGCAGGCATCTGCAATGCGTGTTTTTGCGATGGCTCGGCTCATTCCGGCTGCCATGGCCTTTTCCCACAGCTGTTTGGCCTTTTCGTATTCTTTGTTGCCCCGGGCACAATCTGCCAGCCCGTCCATGGCATAGACATTCCGGGGAGCAATATCCAGAATCCGTTCGAACAGGGCTTTTGCATTGGAAAAATCCTCTTGCCGACGGTAAAAGTTGGCCAGTGCGCCAATGGCTCTGGGATTTTGGGGCTGTTTGATCACAAGCTTTTCAAGAAGCGGCCGGGCCAGGTCAAATTCCTTGAGGCGGACTAGGATATTTCCAAGGCCTGACAGGGCAAAGGGGTCATCAGGATTCAGGTTGATGGCTTTTTCATAGATCTGTCTGGCAGCGGTAAGGTCTCCTTTTTTGGTTAAAGCATCAGCCAGCCGGGTCATCACAAGGTAGTTTTCAGGGTAGGCATCCAGGGCCTTGGCCCAGATGCCAATGGCTCCGTCCAGATTATCGCTGCCCCTGTATGCGTCGCCAAGACCGGACATGGCAAAAGGATTCAGCGGGTCTGCCCCAAGGCACCTTTGATAATATTTTGCAGCCGTTCTAAACTGTTTTTGCATTCGTTTGGTATCACCTAACGCAACCAGTACATAAGGGTTTATAGGCAATATTTCCAGAGCCGCCAGCAACAAGTCTTCCGCCTGTCTGGGCTTTCGAACGCGAATAAGTTCACGGGCAGTTTTGCATAAACTCAATGCCTTAATCGCATCATTTTCTTCGTCTTTTTTTTCTTTAACGCTCTTTTGCATTAGCAGTATACCTAATCACAATAAATATACGGCCAATTGTGATGCTTTGTTTGATATTTCGATTAATCGTATATATAGTAGCGCGGTTGATTTTTTGTCAATGGAAAAAAATTATAAACTTCCTGCTGCGCATTGGTTCTGTATTGATCTCCAAAGTGGCCGCTTGCAGTCTGCTCCTGCCATATTCTACATAATTGTTTTCCGGGGCTATTCCCGGGGAAAGACCGTGCACGAAATTGTAATCCTCTTTAGATCCCTTATGGATACTCATTTCCGTTTCTTATTTTTGTCTCTTTTGCATGAAAACACAAAAACGTATTTATTTTCACGGCTGAATTTTGACAATGAGGATGAAATAACATTATTGTAATCAATTAAATTTCAAAAATGTTATTTCATTTCAAGATGCCCTCGAGGGATTTATATATAAATATTCTTTAATTTCAAACAGATGTATTAAAATATTAAAAAATATGATTTTTGGCACCCCTCTTGCTTTTTACAAAGCGTAAGTTGTTTTAATGCACATTTAACAAAGGAAGAAAACATGAAAAAAATTGTAGCGGTAATTAAACCGTTCAAGGTGGATGAGGTTAAAGATGCTTTAGCCAAAATCAGCATTAACGGAATGACTATTTCGGAAGTCAAGGGCTTCGGCCGCCAGAAAGGGCATAAAGAGGTGTACCGGGGCGCAGAATACCAGACAGACTTTGTACCCAAAGTTGAACTGAAAATCTGTGTTGCAGATGACCAGGTCCAGGCTGTGGTGGATACAATAGTAGAAACAGCGAAAACAGGAAAAATCGGTGACGGTAAAATATTTGTTCTTCCTGTGGAAAATGTTGTCCGTATTCGTACGGGTGAAACCGGAACAGAAGCTTTATAAAATTTAAATTATTAAACATAATAGGAGATTAAAAAAAAATGAAGTATGTACTGATGATTCTGACTTCGTTGGCATGCACCATCACAGCAGCATGGGCCGGGACAGACGAGGCCCCGACAGTGCTCTCTAATGCCGAGGCCATCAAACTGGTCCAGACCCATGCCGACTATGTCTGGACCCTTATTGCAGCAGCCCTTGTTTTCTTTATGCAGGCCGGGTTCGCCATGGTGGAGACAGGTTTCACCCGTGCTAAAAACGCGGTAAACATCATGATGAAAAACCTGATGGATTTTGCCATGGGATCACTTTTCTTCTGGGCCATTGGTTTCGGCCTGATGTTCGGTACCTCTAAAACCGGTTTTTTCGGTACTACCGGTTTTTTCCTAAGTGATTTTGAGGTCGGCGGAGATCCCTGGGTACTGGCGTTCTGGATGTTCCAGGTTGTGTTTGCCGCAACTGCTGCCACCATTGTTTCCGGTGCCATGGCTGAACGCACAAAATTTACCGGTTACCTTATTTACAGCGCGGTTCTGTCCGCATTGATCTATCCCATCTTTGGTTCCTGGGCCTGGGGGTCGTTGTTCAACGGTTCTGGCTGGCTTGAAGGTCTTGGGTTCATTGATTTTGCAGGCTCCACAGTTGTTCACTCTGTCGGTGGCTGGGCTGCGTTGGCAGGTGCCATCGTTCTTGGTCCCCGTATTGGGAAGTTCACCAAAGACGGTGGTGTTAAACCTATTCTTGGTCACAATATCCCCCTGGCCGCCCTTGGCGTGTTTATCCTGTGGATCGGCTGGTTTGGTTTCAACCCGGGTTCCACCACTGCTGCAAATAAAGACATTGCAATGATTTTTGTAAATACCAACCTGGCTGCTGCCACAGGCTGTGTTATATCCATGATCGTCTCCTGGGTTAAGTTTGGAAAGCCTGAAGTGGGCATGAGCTTGAACGGTGCCCTGGCAGGTCTTGTGGGTATTACTGCCGGCTGTGCCAATGTTACACCTGGTTCAGCCATTCTGATCGGCGCCGTCGCCGGTATTCTGGTTGTCTTTGCCGTACTGTTTTTTGATAAAATCAGAATTGACGACCCTGTTGGTGCAGTTTCCGTACACGGTGTATGCGGTGCCTGGGGAACCCTTGCCGCTGGTATCTTTAACATCGGCGGCACAAGCATTAAGATTCTTTCCGTACAGTGCATTGGTATTGTTTCCTGCTTTGCATGGACATTTTGCACGGCTTTCATCCTGTTCAAGGTCATTGACGCGACCATGGGCTTAAGAGTATC
>NZ_JBFXHE010000018.1:0-27186 GCF_050177295.1 Desulfobacter sp. | reverse complement strand
CCCTCAGGGAATGGGCTGCTGCAAAATGGTCCTGGACACAAATGTCATATATGCCTGGCATAGGTGGTACTCCCATATTAAATAAATAGCCTGGTGATTTGAAAAATCTATCATAAATTTGGGTCTGAATCAAAGATGTCAAGGAGATTAAATTTATACTTCTCAAATTCATTCATGGATTTCATAATCCTTGGGTGTGAACCTTAAAACAATGAAAAGGGCAAAGGAGAAACAAGACCATGACCGATGTTATCCAGACGTATCTTGAACAGCAGAAATACCTGATCATTGACGGGGCACTTGGCACGGAGCTTGAGCGCCGGGGGTGCAATCTTGATAATCCGCTTTGGTCGGCCCGGCTTCTGTCGGACAATCCCGACATGATTGCGGCAGTTCATACCGACTATCTTCATGCCGGGGCGGACTGCCTGATCACCGCAAGTTACCAGGCCACGTTCCAGGGCCTGGCGCGCCAGGGGTACACCCCGGAACAGGCCCAAAAGCTTATCCGGTCTGCTGTTACACTGGCAAAAACAGTCGTGGATGCTTTCTGGGCTGATCCCGCTAACCGGATCAACCGCCTTAAACCCCTGGTGGCTGCGTCTGTAGGTCCCTACGGGGCCTTTCTGGCAAACAGGTCAGAATACACCGGCAATTACGGCATCAGTGAAGATGAACTGGTTGATTTTCACAAAGAAAGATTGAAAACACTGATTTGCGCAGGACCTGATCTTCTGGCCTGTGAAACCCTGCCCAGTTTTGCCGAGGCCAGGGCCCTTGTCCGGCTTCTGGAGGATTTGGTGGCGGATCTGGATACGATCCCGGCCTGGTTCAGCTTCAGTGCAAAGGACGGGCGGCACATCAACAGCGGTGAGGCGGTGCGGGACTGCGCCCAATGGCTGGATGACAAATCCTGTGTGGCAGCCATGGGTATCAACTGTACAGATCCGGTTCATGTGGCGTCCCTTGTGAAGGAGATCCGGTCCGTGACTGACAAACCCGTGGTGGTGTACCCCAATAAAGGCGGGGTGTATAACAGCTTGACCAAAGCGTGGGTCCCAAAGCCGGGCCTGCCTTCCTTTGGCGAAATGGCGGTTCATTGGGCAAAACAAGGGGCTCAGCTCATCGGAGGGTGCTGCCAGACAACACCGGACGATATCCGCCAGCTTGCTTTGGCCCTGAAACCATAGGGGGTAAAATCAAAAAAGCCCCTGAAGACAGGGGCCATTGTAGAGGCTGGTAGCGACGCAGGGAATTGAACCCCGGACACTGCGGATATGAGCCGCATGCTCTAACCATCTGAGCTACGTCGCCACAAATAAACCAAAATTTAATAGCACAAAGCCAGGGTTTATGTCAAATGAAATTTGAACTTAATATCCCTGCCGAATTTGCAGAAAAGGTTTTTAAAGGCAATTTTCATTTGCCCACAGGGTCCGGGCTTTTGATGCTTGGAATGTAAAAGGCCTGGGGCGTTTTTTTAAGACTATTTAGTCTGGATAAAACGCCATGACATCCGCCCTTAAACTAAGTTATAAAGGAATTTTTATACCACGATATGTGGCCCAGGATCGAAAAGACCATGGTATACGTACTCTTGGATAAAGGGCATTTATAATTTCTGGATTAATCCGCAAAAATAAATTTTATATTTTTATACCTCAAAAATATTTGACTTTATACATTGAGCAGTATAAAATATATGGAAAACAAGCAAGGAACTTACTTTGAATAGCAAAGAGCTTATAAGGATGATAGAGGCTGATGGTTGGAGCTTGGTAAGAGTAAAGGGAAGTCATCACCATTTTAAGCATCCGGTTAAAAAAGGCTTGGTTACTATACCACATCCAAAGCGAACCCTGCCAATAGGCACTCAATCAAACATTTTAAAACAGGCGGGATTAAAATAGGAGGAAATTTTATGCGTTATCCAGTTGCAATCCATAAAGATGAAAATTCTTGTTATGGTGTTTCTGTGCCTGATATTCCAGGTTGTTTTTCAGCAGGGGAAACATACGATGAAGCCTTAAATAATGTTGAGGAAGCTATCTCTTCTCATCTTGAAATATTAGCTGAAGATGGAGAAATCGCTCCCAAAGCAACAACCATAGAGCAATGGCAGCATTCTCCTGATTACAAAGGGGCAGCCTGGGCTTTTGTACAAATTGATGTTTCTGCATTCCTCGGCAAAACTGAAAAGGCCACAATTACCTTGCCCAAGCTTTTAATGAACAGAATTGATGAATTTGTAAAAAGCGGTAAAGCAAAAAACAGATCCGCGTTTTTGGCAGACTCAGCAATTAAAGCATTAGAATCAAAATAGGGAGGGCACCATGACAAGAGAAGAAGCGATACGACATATAGAATGCCTTTATCCAAGGCCCCAATGATAAATTTGATATCGAATAAACCGGCGTTGCCGGTATTGCTGGACTTTCAGTCCGCGATTTCAAACCCACCGACTTGTAGTCGGTGGTTGTTTAGTCAATCAATCTGATGCAGACAGCTTGATGAGAGCAATTGATAAGGCGATGATGTTTTACAACTTACCACGGGATGTAAAGAATCATCAGATATCCCGGATCATGAAACAAAACCATGAAAGGTTTGATCATGCGGCAACAGTAGAAAATTATCTTTTGCTGTATGTTATGATGAGCGGCTTGGATATGTTGATTTGCCGGCGTTTCTTCGAAATCTTGATACCGCCGGTTACGATATCGAAAGGCAGGCCCGCTTTTCTCCATTTCTGCTTCAATACACCCAGGCTGGATTTTATCCCGCGTACCGGGAAAAAATCCAGGCCGCTCTTCGCATCGAAGACCGGTTGGGGCGTCTTATTTATGCCACGGCCTATCCTGAACGTGTTTTTCAGATTACAGACAGATCCCGGACATCGTTGTAAAAATTTTGCTCTATATTGAAAACCGGAAACTGTTGGACCCACGTTTGTTTTTTTCATCGGCGACCGGTTTTACGGCGTCATCACCGCCTATGGGGCCGGCCAGAATTCCGACAACTATGTTTTCACAAGCGCTCTTGCGATTCAGGTCCTCAAGGCCGCAGCGCCACAGTTGATACCGCTGTTGACAGCCGCAGCCCCCCGGTGAACCCCAAACAGTGTTGGAGAAACTGATATCTTCCGGCAAATGAATATTGGACGTTCAACAGGTTATAAGATATTACAAAGTTAGCGTACGTTTTCGTTCCATTGTACTTCAACCCCTTTAAACAAAGGCCGATAGAAATGACAAAATCATTTTCACATGAAGACAATGAAGTGTTTTTGAAAAAGATACCTGACAAGCTTCCGATCCTCCCTTTACGGCATACTGTCGCATATCCGTTTATGCCTCTGCCGTTGTCGATAAAAATTCCAAGATCGATGAAGCTGATTGAAGATGTGTTTAAAGGAGATCATTTAATCGGGCTTGCAGCAATGAAAGACAGCTCGATCTCAGAGCCCATGCCGGGACAAATCCATGAAATTGGTACCGTTTGCATACTGAACAGGATCGTTCATCTGGGCGACAACGGCCTGCAGATATTTCTTTATGGGTTTGAACGGTTCCGCATTGTCTCCTGGCATGAAACAGAACCATATTTGAAAGCAAAGATTTTATTGCACCCGGACATTCTCGAGCACGATAATGAGCTTGAAGCCGCCTTCAGAATTTTGCAGGCGCTTTCTAAGGAATTCATTTCACTTCTTCCGAATATCCCGGCCGCTGCGCATGATTACATCGATACAATAAAAGATCCCCGTTATCTTTTGTATCTGGTGGCATCCAATATCCAGATTGAATTGAAGGATGCGCAGGCGTTGCTTGAAACCGATAGTGTAAAGGATAAATTGCACCTGCTGATTTTTCATTTATCACACGAAAGGGATATCCTTAAGCTGAAGCAGAAGATTCAATCGGATGTCAGCCAGTCCATGAGTAAAGAGCAACACGATTACTATCTTCGCAAGCAGCTCAAAGCGATTCAAAAAGAGTTGGGAGAACCGGAGGAAAGCCTTTCTGACCTCGATGAATATTCTGAGAAGATAGAAAAAGCCGGCCTCCCGGATGAGGCCAAACGGGAGGCGTTGCGCGAGTTGAAACGAATTGGCGAGATGTCCCGGAACTCAGCGGAATACGCCGTCATCAAAACCTATCTGGACTGGATAGTTGATTTACCCTGGCAGGTACGGACAAAAGATGAACTGGATATCAATCACGCACGGACTGTTCTGGATGATGACCACTATGACCTGGCGGACGTCAAGAATCGAATTCTGGAATATCTGGCTGTCCGGCAACTGGTAAATACCCGCCGGGTTCCGACGGAATCCGGCACCATTGAAAATGAAAACCAGGCCATGGGCGCTATTTTGTGTTTTGCCGGACCGCCGGGAGTCGGGAAAACGAGTCTTGGGCAGAGTATCGCCCGCTCTCTTGGAAGAAAGTTCACGCGCATGAGCCTGGGAGGATTGAGGGATGAGGCTGAAATCCGCGGTCACAGGCGGACCTATATCGGTGCCATGCCCGGCCGGATCATACAGGCAATTAAACGGGCAGGCTCCCGTAATCCTGTTTTTATGCTGGATGAAGTGGATAAGATCGGCAACGACTGGCGCGGAGATCCGAGCAGTGCCCTCCTTGAAGTGCTTGACCCTGCACAGAACAGCACTTTCCGTGATCATTATCTGGATGTGGATTTTGACCTGAGCGATGTTATTTTCATCACAACCGCAAACCAGTTGGAAGCCATCCCGGCGCCCCTGAAGGACCGCATGGAAATCATCCAGCTGGAGGGTTATACGGAATATGAAAAAATCATGATTGCAAAAAATTATTTGGTAAATCGTCAGCTGAATCAAAACGGCCTGACCGCTAAAGAAGTCTCGTTTGGAACAGACGCTTTAAAAAAAATCATTCAAGGCTATACCCGGGAGGCGGGAGTCAGGAATCTGGAACGTGAAATCGGGACCATTTGCCGCCGGATCGCCGTAAAAATTATCAGCCATGAAATAACGGATATTGCCGTAACCTCCGATCATGTCAGGGATTTCCTGAAAAAAGAAAAATTTGAACCCGAATCTTTAGAGCCGTTCAAAATACCAGGCATCGCCGCCGGCCTTTCCGTGACAACAGTGGGAGGGGATATCCTTTTCATCGAGGCAACCCGGATGAAAGGCAAAGGGAATTTTCTCATCACCGGACAGCTGGGGGATGTGATGCGGGAAAGTGCTCAGATAGCCCACAGTTATATTCGGTCGAAAGCCGAATATCTCGGGATTGATCCTGATGTATTTGAACATACCGATGTTCATATCCATGTCCCGGCCGGTGCAATTCCAAAAGATGGTCCATCTGCGGGTATTACGATAGTTGTGGCCATGGCGAGTCTGTTCAGCGGCCGGCTTGTCGGCAGCCATATCGGTATGACGGGAGAAGTCACTCTCAGGGGCCGGGTCCTGCCCGTGGGCGGGATCAAGATGAAAGTCCTTGCGGCACATCGGGCCGGCCTGACAAAGGTGATCCTGCCCAAATGCAATGAAAGTGATACGAATGAATTGCCGGAAGAAGTGCGTCAATCCATCGAATTTTTACCGGTTGAATGGATTGATGAAGCCTTGAAGATCGCCCTGGTGCCGTGACAATAGCTCATGGCTCTATCTTTTTATCAAGGCCGACAAAGAGCATACCATCATTCCTGTTGTTGTCCTTTGAATACGCCCCTATTTTTAATAGTCGATTTATATTTTTTTTTATAGTTTTCTGTTGTGTTGATTCGTAATCATAATCATCCTATTTTTACTTATAAATGTTCGGATATACCCCGTTCCTAATGGGAGCACACCTGTCCCATTTGAAAATTCATAGTTTCAATCGATTTTAACCTATTTAGATTATTAGGAGATACCCGATGTCCCATGATTTTCAAAAGCCCAGAATCCTATTCGTTACACCGGAACTTTCTTCTCTTCCGGAAGAAATGAGTGCCTTAAGGGCGAGTTACGGCGGGATGGCGGACATTTCCGCTTTACTTATTTCTGAATTATATGAAAAAGGTGTTGATGTTCATGTGGCGCTGCCTGATTACCGCACCCTGTTCAATCATTATGACAGCCCTTTGTTTCAAAATCAATTGAGCTGGATAAGAACCCGGCATAATGAAGCAAGGGTTCATTTGGCTGAAGACCGGATCTTTTTTTATAAAAAAAAGGTCTATTCCGATTCTGACCAGGAAAATATAAGCAGTTCGCTATCTTTCCAGCGGGAGGTGATCAACTCCATTATCCCACGGTTGCAACCGGATCTGATTCATTGCAATGACTGGATGACGGGGTTGATTCCGGCCGTGGCAAGAAAGCTTGGGATACCCTGTCTTTTTACTATTCACAATATTTATAACAATAAAGCCTTGTTGTCTTCCATTGAAGACACAGGAATTGATGCAGCGTACTTCTGGCAGAACCTTTTTTTTGAACGGCAGCCCTTTAATTATGAAGAAACCCGTAGCTCTAATCCGGTGGATTTTCTTGCCAGTGGTATTTTCGCAGCTCATTTTGTTAATACGGCCCGCCCTGAATTTCTAGGAGAAATGATTCAAGGGCTGCATCCATTGGTTGCCCCGTCCATTAAACAGGAACTTTCAAACAAAGTCGCCCAGGGATGCGCCTCAGCGATTTTGAACTACCCGGATGGATCATGCCTGCCGAAAAACGATACAGCCATCTTTAAAAAATATGATGAAAAAACCCATATCAACGGTAAGAAAGCCAATAAAATTTTCATCCAGGACCGTCTGGGACTGCCCAAAGATCCGTTAAAGCCAATTTTATTCTGGCCGTCATGCGTAGACAAGGTCCATGACAGCTCTTATTTCATTTCAACGATACTGTACGCGCTTCTTTCCAGGGACTGGCATCAGAACCTGGAGATTATTTTTACAGCTGGAGGAACGATGGAGAGGCTGATAAAGGATACCATCCGGGATTTTGATTTAACAAACAGAGTAGCTGTTTGCAATCCGGAGGATTCACTTTTACGGGCAGCCTATGCTGCATCAGACTTTGTTCTGGTTCCATTTGCAGTGGAACCTGTCAGTTCTGGGGAAATTACCGGGCTTTTATATGGGAGTCTTCCCATTGTCTATAATAATAACGGCAATCATCAAACCGTCACCCCCCTGGATGTTGAGAAGAATTGCGGGAACGGGTTTTTATTCGATCAAACTGATGCAGACAGCTTGATGAGAGCAATAGATAGGGCGATGATGTTTTACAACTTGCCGGGGGACGTGAAGAACCATCAGGTATCCCGGATCATGAAACAAACCCATGAAAGGTTTGATCGTGCGGTAACAGTGGAGCATTATCTTTTCTTATATGAAAAAATGCTGAAACATCACATTTGTGAATCAATAACAGAAAGGAGATGCGATAAAACAGCCTAAGGAACAATAACATGGCTCAATGACAGCAAAGAATTTTGTTTATTGCCCAACAAGACAACGAAAAGGAGGAATCCGGATGAAAAAAATAGAACTGATCATAAAAATTCCAACCAATATCGTTTTAAAAGGATTTGTCGGACAAAGAACTTTCCGAAGAAGATGACCCTTTGAACCAGGGGATGGAAAGGCAATCTACTTGAATAGATTGATGAAGCGTTGAAGATCGCCCTGGTGCCGTAACATTCAATCCATGTTTTGCCGTATCCTTCAATTTTTCGGTATCATTCTTTCAGCAATGCGGATAAACGCATCCGTGATAGGAGATTGCGCGTGTAAGTGTTGAAATGAAATGCCCTGGTCCTCACACTTTACCATGTCCGGGTCAAACGGAATTCTGCCCAGAAATTTAAGCCCATAGGATTTTGCTGTTTTTTCCCCTCCGCCGGTTCCAAAAATATCAACATTCTTCCCGCAATGGGGACAGATAAACCCACTCATATTTTCAACAATCCCCAAAATGCCTATATGAACATTTCGACAAAAGCTGATGGATTTGCGGATATCTGCCAGTGCCACTTCCTGGGGTGTTGTAACAATAATGGCCTGGGCGTCCGGGACCAATTTGGCAACGGTCAAGGGCTCATCCCCTGTTCCAGGCGGGGAGTCAATCACCATAAAATCCAATACCCCCCAGCTGACTTCCCCGATAAACTGCCTTATGACGGTATGTTTGACAGGTCCCCGCCAGATAATGGCTTCGTCCTTATTCGGCATCAAGGACTCCATGGATACAACCTTTAAATTATCTCCATACCGCATGGGCTCTATCTTTTTATCAAGGTTGACAGAGAGCATACCATCCAGTCCGAGCATCCGGGGAATATCCGGTCCGTGTATATCGACATCCAGTAATCCAACTGTATACCCCATATTTGCAAGTGTGATGGCAAGATTAACAGATACGCTTGTTTTCCCGACGCCTCCCTTACCGCTCATCACAATGAATTTCCGGCTGATTTTTTTCAGCACTTTTGGGGTAAGGTCATTCTGCTTCTGATCAGGCATATGATTTGCAATTCGGCTTCTTGAAGCGTGTTTCATAGTTCTCCCTCCGTTACGGATTTTATGCTGCATATGCCCCCGGTTCGGCCATCGTTCATTTTAATCCCGGCACGGCCTCAATGACTTACATCGACATGTCCGCATTTTTTCCAGGTCCATGTCACTATTTTTTCCACCACGCCTGTTTATATGAAAGTCCCCCATGTTGTTCAGGTTTTTTCTTGTTTCGTTGCGGGCTGAGCCCGGCAGTTGATATGTCAGGTCAGCCCATGGCTGTTATAGGGAGGCGGCCTGTTTGCAGGGCATCAGTTTCAAGTTGTCAGCAATAATCATGCCGTAAGTCTTGTTTCCGGCGACAAACGGAACTATACGTACAGGTTGATATTTTTTTCGAAAAACAGAGCCTGAAATATCCTGGAGATACAGAGCCGGCCGGTTCCTGTCCGCCTTGGGTTGCTGTGATCCATAACCCTATACTTTCCAGGCCGTCTGCGGCGTTAATGTCTGTCCCGTATTTAGGTGGCATCGGAATTGCAGAATGAAGAGTCAGGCAGGTTTCCGGAGTCGAACATCAGACTGTCGAACCGAACCTGGAAACAGTTTTACTCAAGAAATAAGGAGATAAAAAATGAAACTGACCAAATGGGATCCGTTCCGGGAAATTGATGATATGTTCACCAAATACTTGACGCATCCAAACTGGCCTTCATTGGGCAACCAGGAACTGTTGACCCCTGGAGACTGGGCTCCTCGCGCGGATATTGCCGAGACCGATTTGGATTTCACCATCAAGGTGGAGATACCGGAAATCAAACAGGAAGATATCAAGATCACCATTGATAACGGGGTTCTCAATATCAGGGGGGAGCGGAAACGGGAAAAAGAGGATAAAAATGTAAAGTACCACAGGGTCGAGCGGCATTACGGCAGCTTCCTGCGCAGTTTTTCCATGCCGGACAATGTGGCGGAAGACCGGATTGAAGCCCAGTTCAAGGAGGGCGTATTAACGCTTCGCCTGCCCAAAGCGGAAAAATCAAAACCCAAACAGATTGAAATTGTCGTTAAATAGATCATTACCTCCTGGACGCAACAATGCTGGGAATACGACCCGGGCCGGAAGCACAGAATTCTGGCCCGGGTGACCTATATCCCGACAGTTTTTAAAATCATTATAAAGAGGTACACACCATGCCTGCAAAAATGATCAGCTACGGATCAAAAGCCCGGGATGCAATGCTTCTGGGCGTCAACACCCTGGCCGACGCAGTAAAAGTGACCCTGGGGCCTAAAGGAAACAACGTGGTCCTGGAAAAATCCTGGGGCTCCCCCCTGGTCACCAAGGACGGCGTCACCGTGGCCAAGGAGATTAACTTATCCGATAAATTTCAAAACATGGGTGCGCAAATGGTCAAGGAGGTGGCCAGTAAAACCAGCGACACCGCCGGTGACGGCACAACGACAGCAACGGTTTTGGCCCAGGCCATCTATAATGAAGGCCAGAAACTGGTGTCCGCAGGGGTGAACCCCATGGCATTGAAACGTGGTATCGACAAAGGGGTCGACGCAGTTGTCGCCAATCTTAAAAAATTGTCCAAACCCACCCAGGATAAAAAAGAGATCGAACAGGTGGGCACCATTTCGGCCAATAATGATGAAACCATCGGGAAACTGATTTCCGAGGCCATGGACAAGGTGGGCAAGGAAGGCGTCATCACCGTGGAAGAGGCCAAAAGCATGGAGACCACACTGGATGTGGTGGAGGGCATGCAATTCGACAGAGGATATTTGTCGCCTTATTTTGTAACGAATGCGGAAAAAATGGAAGCCGTGCTCAAAGATCCTTACATCCTTATTCATGAAAAGAAGATCACCGGAATGAAGGATCTGCTGCCGTTGCTGGAAGACATTTCCGGAAGCGGCAAGCCGCTTTTAATCATTGCCGAAGATGTGGAGGGCGAGGCCTTGGCCACCCTCATTGTCAATAAACTGCGGGGCAGCTTAAAAGTGGCGGCGGTGAAAGCCCCGGGATTCGGGGACCGCCGGAAGGCCATGCTTGAGGATATTGCAATTCTGACCGGAGGCCAGATGATTTCCCAGGATTTAGGCTTCAAACTGAAAAATATCAAAACAGAAAATCTGGGAACCTGCAAATCCGTTAAAATAGACAAGGACAGCACCACCATTGTGGACGGTGGCGGTGTCCAGTCCGCCATTGAAGGCCGTGTGAAGCAGCTCCGGGCCCAGATCGAAGAAACCGCTTCGGACTATGACCGTGAAAAACTGCAGGAACGGGTGGCCAAGATCATCGGCGGGGTGGCGATCATCAATATCGGAGCGGCCACGGAAACCGAAATGAAGGAAAAAAAGGCGCGTATTGAAGACGCATTGAACGCCACACGGGCGGCTGTTGAAGAGGGCATTGTCCCCGGTGGCGGCGTTGCTCTGGTCAGGTGCATACAAGTGCTGGAAAACATCAAAACCGATGGCGAGGAACAAAACGGGATCAATGTATTGAAGCAGGCATTGTCCGAGCCGTTGAAGCAGATCGTCCGCAATGCCGGCATGGAAGAAGCTGTTGTCCTGAACACGGTGTTGCAAGGCAATGGCGATTTTGGATACAATGCCCAGACCAATACCTATGAAAATCTTCTGGCAGCCGGAATTATTGACCCCGCCAAGGTGGTGCGCTTCGCTCTTCAAAACGCCGCTTCGGTCGCAGGCCTGATGCTGACCACCGAAGCCATGATCGCAGAAAAACCCCAAAAAAAGAAAATGGCGGCCATGTCTGCCGGGAAAGGTATGGATGACGACATCTACTAAATGAAAATTTCCTGAACAAGATAACCGGAGCGGATTCCATGATCCGCTCACACTTAAAAAATGGAAAAATAAACTGCCTGGGATATCTCCCTTAAAATTAGCAGGATAGGGCAATCGGATAGAACTTTTCTTTTGTGATTTTTATAATTTTAGTGTATGGGAAAAATTAAAATTAGGTCACGTGCCTAAAAAAGAAAAGGATCAAACAAAATTGCCGCAATCCAAATCAAACAGCCATGCAACCCAAAGGAAAAAAGCAGCCAACAGTATTGAAAAAAAATCAGAATCCAAAGCATTTCCTGTTGTGGGGTTGGGGGCGTCGGCCGGGGGATTGGAAGCATTAAAGGCATTTTTTACAACAGTCCCTGCAACAAGCGGCATGTCTTTTATTGTTTTGGTACATATGACGCCGAACCAGCCAAGCCTTATGCCGGCTCTGCTTCAAAACGTAGCATCGATTCCGGTGTCAGGCGCAGAAGACGCAGAGCTCCTTAAGCCTAACAGAGCATATGTCATTCCCCCGAACAAGGATATTTCAGTTTACAACGGAAAAATTCAGCTTCTGGATATGACAACAAAGAAGGGCGGGATGCTGCCCATTGATTTCTTTTTCCGGTCCCTTGCCCAGGACCAGGGAAGCTATGCCGTTGCCATTGTACTGTCAGGCATGGGCACGGACGGTACTCTGGGTATCAAAGAGATCAAAGTGAATGACGGGCTTGTATTTGTTCAATCCGAGGAATCGGCCGGATATGACGGTATGCCCCGCAGCGCAATCAATACCGGAATCGTCGATATGATCATGGCTCCGGCGGACATGCCTGAAAAACTCATCCAGTATTTTTCACACACAGCCTTGCGGCCCCAGGATATCCCCTCTACGCTTCCCGTTAAGGAGGAGAGCTGGATAAATAAAATTTATGCCATTCTTCGATCACATGTCGGTCATGATTTTTCATCCTATAAGCTTAATACAATTCTCAGGCGCATCAACCGCCGGATGGGCCTGAACCATATCAGCCGCCATGAAACTTATGTGCGCTACTTAAGGGAAACCCCCGACGAAATAGATGCCCTGTTTCGAGAGCTGTTGATTGGGGTGACCAATTTCTTCCGTGATCCGGAATCCTTTGAAATGCTGAAGACAGATGTCCTGCCGGACCTTATAGGGGCCCTGGGAATTGACGCCACCTTCAGAGCCTGGATTCCGGGATGTTCAACCGGTGAGGAAGTTTATTCTCTGGCCATTATATTAAAAGAGGTCCTTGATAGGATTCCAAACCGGGTAACCCTGCAATTGTTTGGTACGGATATTGATAACCGGGCCATTAACAAAGCCCGTGAAGGTGTTTACCCGTGCAGCATAAAAGCGGATCTGGGCGAGGACCGTATAAATCGTTTCTTCATTAATGAGGGCGATTTTTACCGTATACGAAAAGAAATTCGGGATTGTGTGGTCTTTTCCGTTCAAAATATTATCAAAGACCCGCCGTTTTCCCGGCTGAGCCTGTTGTGCTGCAGGAATCTGATGATTTACCTGAATGCCGATGCACAAAAAAAGCTGCTGCCCCTGTTTCACTATACACTGAACCCGGGCGGCGTTCTTATGCTGGGTTCTTCCGAAACAATAGGGGGAGCAACGGATCTGTTCCAAACCATCAATAAAAAATGGAGAATATTCAGACGTCAGGAAGCGCCTAAAGCCATACGGCAGATTGTCAACTTTCCCACCGGGACATTGGCTATGGAACATCCCAAGGATTCATCTGTTGTGAATCTTCAAAATAAACCGTTCGACGCCAGCTATCTGACACAAAAGGTGGTGTTGGAACTGTTTGGCCCAACTGCCGTTCTTACGAACAGCAATGGCGACATCATAAATATACAGGGCAGGACCGGCAAGTACCTTGAGACGCCCAGCGGCCCTATCACCAACAACATCCTGGATATGGCCCGTGAGGGGCTGCGCATAGAACTTTCAGCAGCCCTGAGGGCTGCCAGGTCATCAGCTGTTAACGTGACCAAGAAAAGACTGTCTGTAAAAACCAACGGGGATTATCAACTGATTGATCTGCATGTCTGCCCTTTGAAGAAACCCGATGAGCTTGCCGGACGCTTCCTTGTGGTTTTTAAGGATATCGAATCCGAATCCTTGGACGAAACCGGGAATCTTGCCGGTAAAGATGATTCCTCGCTTGCATCAACCCGGATTGTCGAGTTGGAACGGGAACTGCAGACGACCAGGGAAAGTCATCAGACAACCATCGAAGAACTGGAATCATCAAATGAAGAGCTCAAATCAACCAATGAAGAAATTCAGTCGGCCAACGAAGAGCTGCAGTCCACCAACGAAGAACTGGAGTCCTCCAAGGAAGAGCTTCAGTCTCTGAACGAAGAACTGCAAACCGTCAATGCAGAGCTTCAGGGCAAAGTGGAGGAGTTGTCGGCAGCCCATGATGACATGCGCAACCTGCTGAACAGTACGGAAATCGCCAATATTTTTGTGGACAATAACATGCGGGTCCGGCGGTTTACACCTGAAGCCACGATGATTGTCAATCTCATTCAAACAGATATCGGCAGGCCTATCCAGCATGTTGCCGGCAACCTGAAATACGACAACATGATTAATGACCTGGAAAATGTCCTGCAGTATTTGACACCCGTTGAAACCGAAGTGCAGACCAATGAAGGGAGATGGTTCAACATGCGCATCATACCCTATCGTACCACGGATAACCGGATCGACGGCGCTGTAATGACATTTACAAGCATTGAAGATCAAAAAAAAATCCATATCCAGCTTAAAACCTCGTTAAAAGAAGCTGAAAATGCCTGGGAACTTGTGCGGAGCATATTCGATATAAACGAAGACCCAATGGTGGTATTGGATAAAAACAGCTGCATTGTTATCGCCAACATGTGCTATTTGACGCTTATGAACATAGACCGGGCATACCTTAACGGAATGGATTTTATCCACCCCTTAAAAAAAATGCCTATACAAAAAAATGATCTGGAAACACAATTGAAAACAGCTTTGGAAACAAATAATGATTTTATCTCGGATACAATAGAGTTTGAAACCGCCTCCGGAAAGAAAAATTATACGATTAAAGGGTCTATTCTTAAAGGAGATAATAATTCTCCATACCGGATTCTGCTTCAGTTCAGGCCTTCACAATCCCCAATAACGTAGAGGTGCATCTTGAACATCACAGATAACCAACCCGATAGCGCCTATGAACTTAGATGCAGGGCTGAAAAAAAAATAAAAAAAACAAGGCTGTTGCCAGGCGATTTGACAACCTTGTCACGGGAAGAAATCTATGAACTGATTCATGAGCTGGAGGTGCACAAGGTTGAGCTGGAAATGCAAAATGATGAACTATGTGCTACCCAAGAGGAACTGGAATTCTCCCGCAAGAGTTATTCAGACCTTTATGAATTCGCACCGGTGGGCTATTTCGTTGTCAAAAAAAATGGGGTCATCATTAATGCCAATCTCACTGCCGCCACCCTGCTCGGCCAGCCCCGGGGAAACCTGATCAACAAGCCGATCTCTAAGTTTATCTTAACTAAGGATTATCATAGATACGCTGATCAATGGAAAATACTTTTAGAAACCGGTACCTCCCAGACAGTTGAACTGCAAATGGTTAGAAAGGACAACTCGGTGTTCTGTGCGCGGCTGAATTCTATGGTCGCAGAGAACGCCGGAGAATCTCCCGTCTGCCGGATTGTTCTTATTGACATCAGCGAATCCAAGCGTTTAGAGCATACATTACAAAAAAGGATTAAGGAGCTGTATTTTTTTTTCCGTTTTTCCAGCCTGCTGGAACAACCGGACATCAGTATAGATGAGGTACTGGAAAAAATAGTTTTGTTGATTCCCCAGGCCTGGCAGTTTCCCGAAATCACAGCAGCCTGCATTGACCTGGACGGACAAGTCTTTCAGACAGAGAATTTTCAGGAAACGCAATGGATGAAAACCAGTGATATTGTCATTCAGGGAAAGAAGGCGGGGAAAGTGACGGTATGCTACACAGAGAACCGGCCGGAATTTAATAACGGACTGTTTTCAATAGAAGAGTCTTATTTGCTCAATTCCACAGCGGGAATGTTGGGGCGTTTCATAACGCGAATCCGGATGACAGAGGCAGTGAAACACAGTGAAAAGTTCCTGAGAACTGCCATTAATTCAGTAACAAACCCGTTTGCCGTTATAAATGCAAGCGACTATACCGTTGAACTGGCCAATGATGCTTTTGGCGGGAAAAAGGTGACGGGTCTTAAATGCCATGCAGTTTGGCGCCTGCAGAGCGCTCCTTGTACCGATGACGGCTATCCATGCCCGGTTAGGGAGGTCCAGAAGAGGCAAAAACCCTTTGTTCGTGAGTATACACAGTACGATGACCTGGGAAATCCGATCAGCACCGAAATATTCGCCTTTCCGGTATTCGACTCAAACGGACAACTTACCCGGATTATAATAAACCAGATCAACGTTACCAGCCGCAAGCGAAGTGAGCTGAAACTGGAACAGAAGGCTGCTGAACTGAAAGATATGAATGCCGCATTGAAAGTGCTGCTGAAAAGAAGAGAACTGGATAAAGACGACATTGAACAAAATATATTTGCCAACTATAAAATGCTGATTACCCCCATTATTCAGAACCTGAAAACCACACTGACACAAGAAAATCAGGAAGAAATAGTCGAGAGTCTGGAATTGAGTTTTAAAAACATCCTCTCTCCGTTTTCAAAAAAATTATCAGATAAACTGATAAATTTAACCCCTACGGAAATTCATGTGGCCCAACTTATTAAATCGGGGAAATCCAACAAAGAAATAGCACAAATCCTGAACTGCTCTGTTCACACCGTTTCCCGCCACCGGGATAATATCCGGGCAAAAACAAACCTGAAAAACCAGAAAATGAATCTTAGGTCATTCCTGTTGTCCCTCGAATAATCCCCTATTTTAAATAGTTGATTTATGTGTTTTTTTATAATCTTCTATCATCTTGATTTGTAATCATAATCCCCCTATTTTTATTCCAATATTGGGATGTAATTCAACATTTATGACGGATACCCTCCCAATGTTAAAATTCATGCCCACGGACATGTTCATGCCCATGTCCATGGGCATGGGCATGAACTTTGGCACAGGCGCTGGATTTAATTGTCCCTGCATGATGGACGATAACCAGAGCCCCCAGGATAATACCCTCCGTTCAATTATTTTTCCTTTCTCTTCTTGTCGCACGCCCCCCCGGGTTAACTCATCTTCCGGGGGGGCCTCCTGGACCAGCGGAGGCATTTGAATAGAAACTTACAGTTTGATCTCACTGTCAATATGTTATAAGAGATGATTCCATTGAGGTTGACTTTGAAGAAATCAAATCCAATGTGGAAAAACATGTCCGGCTTTCCGGTGGCTCAAGAACGCGGAACGTACCTTAACTTATTGATCATCGGGCGGCTATCTTCTCACGTTAAGGGTTGCAAAAAATGTTATTCCATCCCGATCCACCAGGAAAAGGATGGTATCTCCCGTTTGAACTTCTTCCAGGCGCTTTTTGAAAATCTGCATACTGTGCACTATCTGTTTGTTGAACTCAATGATGATATCGCCAGGAATCAATCCGGCCTCTATTGCCGGAGACTCATCCACAAGATCGACAATGAAAAGACCGTAAGGTCTGAGCAACGCATAGTCTTTTACCATTTTAGGCGTGATTTCCTGCAGTTTGATTCCGAGTTGAGGTAAGACTTCAGATAGAGGTTCAATATCATCGTATTCCTTAAGCTCTACGGTTCTAATCTGTGATTTTAGACAGAGGTTACCCCGCATGATTTCCACCTTTACCTCCATGTTGATGGGAGTGGATGCTACAGCAACATTCAGGTCGTGGGCGCTTTGGACAGATTTACCATCAAATTTGAGAATCACATCTCCCCGGGTGATGCCGGCTTTTTCAGCAGGTCCACCAGATACCACATCTGAAATAAGGGCGCCTTTATCTGTTTTCAATCCAAGTTTAAATTGGAGAGCCGGCGTGATATCCTGCATCACGATCCCTAATGATGCCCGTTTTATTCGTCCTTGCCTGAGTTGTGGAAGTAATTGTTTGGCCATATTGATCGGTATGGCAAATCCGATTCCGACATTTTCTCCAGTCTGTGAGACAATTCGAGAATTTATGCCGACAGCTTCATTATTAATATTTAAAAGCGGTCCACCACTGCTTCCCGGATTGATGGACGCATCGGTTTGAATAAAATTATCATAGGCCCCTTTTCCAATCTGGCGGTATTTAGCGCTGACAATTCCTACTGTGGCTGAATTCCCCAGGCCGAAAGGATTTCCAATCGCCACGACCCAATCTCCAACCTCCAGCTTGTCCGAGTCTCCCAGTTTCAAGGGTGTCAGGGGAATGTCTACATCTATTTTGATAAGGGCTAAATCGGTCTTAGTATCCCGACCGATGATTTGGGCCAAAAATTCCTTATCGTTACTCAAGCGCACCTTAATTTCTTCAGTTTGTTCAATCATGTGATTGGTGGTGATGATAAAACCATCCGTATCAATAATAAATCCGGTTCCAAGTTCATTCCGGCTATATTTCTCGGGCATCTGATCCCCGAAATACTTTTCAAAAAAATCACGCAAAGAATCTTCCATACCTGACGATGAACCTTTTGGCATATCAGCAGACATGGTTTTAACGACAATAATATTTACAACAGAGGGTCGAATCTTTTTGATCAATTCGGCAAACGATCTCGGATAAGCTTGTGCACTATTGTTTGCAGCAACCGGAATATAATGGAACATATATACCAGGCAAATGATAAGAACTGTAAAATTTCCTTTTGCCGAAAAGAATAGCTGCCCGTTTTTTGAAATTGTTTTCATGGTATTATACGTCTCTGTTTTTTTCATTCACTGATATTAATGACTGCGGATACGGCTCATAAGACACCCATTAAGATTCTGTGGGGTTTGTGATTACAAGTCAACACAGCAAAAGGCCATAAAAAAACATATAAATCGACTATTAAAAATAGTAGGTTATAAATTTAATTTTGAAAGCGCGTGTTTGTGGAGATTAAGATTTCAGTGTTCCTAATCACAGAATCCCACCTCAATAGGAATCCCGGAACGGATTTGAAGTGTCTGTTTAACGGTTGCCGCATCAAAATGACAGGTTGAACCAGCGGCCGCAATCCGATCCAGAGCAGACTTTTGATAATTGCTGATCCCAGCGTAAATATCCCGGTGGGCTTCGAGAAATATCCGTCTGCCGATATATCCGATTTTTATGGGTTCATAAATCATTTGAACCTGTGTGCCCAACGAAACGGCAGGATAGAGTTCCTTGATATCTTCCGGATATAATCGGATGCAGCCGTGAGTCACCAGGCGTCCTACCGCCCATGCGAAATTAGTCCCATGAATACCGATAGCATTACCAATTCCTATAAAGTAGTCCCCAAGCGGATTATCGCATCCGGGTGGGAGGACACTGATACCGTACTTTTTCTGCAGTGACATGGGTATGTACCAAAAAGGAGACTTCCGCTTTTCGATCACACGAAAGTTGCCTGACGGACTTGGCCAGAGACGTTGCCCGACGGCCACGGGAAAAGTCCGGACCTCCCGGGAGTGATCAAAAAAGTGATACATCCGCATTTCAGCTACATTGATTACAATTCCCGGTTTCCGGATCTCCGGCAGAATCCAGAGGGATGGAATAACCAGTATAGAGCCTGGTTTCAGAAGCCAGGGGTCCATTTCCGGATAAAGATCCGCCATTTCGTTAAAACCGAGATCATAGAAACGGGCAATATCCAACAGCGTTTCACCTTTTGCCACTTGATGGTTTTGAAGAGAACCAATGACGGTAATCTTTTGGCTTCCGGAAGTACCGTCCTGTTTCCCATCCCGATACTGAAAGACCGATCCGGATTGCACGAATTCAGGTACTGCCAGCAGCATTATCCCAATAATTACAGCTGCTGTGGTTGATCGAATATTGGCTTGCATATTTTTGTCTCCTTTCTATAAAAACTTCCTCGCCACAGGTTAAAAATAATGCAAAGATCAAACCATAATTTGTTTACTTAAAGAGAATACCTTTTTGACCATCCATCTTTCAGCTTGTTATAATTTGTTATGGACATTGGGTAATTCCCTATTTTTAATAGTCGATTTATATGTTTTTTTATGGCCTTTTGTTGTGTTGACTTGTAATCATGATCCCCCTATTTTCATTTTAATGACGATTAGAGTTACGGATTGAAAAGTGATAAAACTTCGTGACCTTATTGATATTAATGCATTCCAGAATTTGATGGATAGTTTTTATTAAAAAATGCGGAGAAGTTGTGTTTACTGGCCCCAATCGTAATACCGGCTCTTCCGCAGAAACACAAAACAAATAGGAGGAAATGAAATGAAAACGCATAATCGGCTTTGGTGGATATCATGTTTTTTGGCGGTAGCCTTTTTTATGTCGGCGACTTTTGGATGTGCTTCCCACAAGGATTTCAAGCGGGTGGAAGAAATGGCCCAGCAGGCACTGAACCAGTCTGCAGAGGCAAAAACGTATGCCTCTGACAGTGTTCAGAGATCAGAATCTGCCGCAGAATCTGCCGCACAGTCTGCGAATGAAGCAAAGGAGGCTGCAGAAGATGCAAAGAAAGCATCGGCGCGAGCAGAAGAGATGGCTAATAAATCCGAGGCTATTTTCAACAAGCTCATGAAAAAATAGAATATTGAATGTCCGCAATTAAAATCCCCTACTCTACCCGCATAGCGGGTAGAGTAGGGGTAACCTCTAATCCAGTTCAAAATCCTTGGACCGGGACCCGTTTAAGGCGGGAAGCAGCAGCTGGATATCCCGTCCCTTTTTTTCCTGCTTAACATCAAATTCACCTTATCCCCTATGTCCCTAAGTGTCACAGGGATTTTTCGCGTTCTTGCTGCTGTTCCCTCATGACCAGTCTCGCAAGGTCCGTTAATTGTTCGGAGAGAAGATCTATAAGGTCATCCACCGCGAGAATTCCTTATCGCCGACGTGGTATTTTTTCATGAGTACGGCTGCTTCACGGATGGAACCTTCCCTATCGATAATAATTACGTTACGATTGCAAACTTTCCCAACACCACCCATGGCTTCCTCCTTGTATGTAGTTACCTGTTGGCGCCCAGGATTTCTTTTTTTGCTGACCAGTGACCGCTAAACACCTTTTGGGATCTTGGCGGCCATCATATCCCTCCGGTCAATTCTGCGTCCATCAACAATGAATGTCCCGTCACCAACGGCATGGACCGTGCGTTTCTCTTTCCGTTCGGTATCAATATATGCGGCAACCGCCTCAAGCACGACAATATTGTGCGTCTTAACGATGTCGACGACCTTGCATTCGATGTTTGCCAGGCATTCCTTGATTAAAGGCGGTTTAACTACCTTTCCCGGAATAGGCGTAAGTTTGAACTTGGCGAACTTGTCAGTGTCAGCTCCGGAACACATCCCGATACCAACGACCTTATTGAGCATATCAACCGTTGGAATGGCAATGACGCACTCCTTGTTTTCCCGCAACGCCGCGAAGGAGTAATTCCATTCCCCCGTGGTAATCGCAAATTTCGGCGTGAAATCCAACACCATGGTCCAGGAGATCGTCATGATGTTGTCTCTTTCTCCATGATGGGTCGAGACGAGCACAACGGGCCCCGATTCCATCAACGTAAAGGCCTTACTCAGATTCAACTGAAGCATAAGCGTACCTCCGGGTATTTCATTGCCTTGAAGCTGCAAGTGGTAAGCTCAAGGATTATGACAAGCTATCTGACTTTGTCAGTATGAACCGAAAGTCAATATCAATCAGTTTGTTTATTATCTTAATTAAGATCGCATTGATATAAAAAATTCAATTTATTTTCTGGAAATCTATACCACAAATCCTGAACTGCTCTGTTCACACCGTTTCCCGCCGCCGGGACAATATCCGGAAAAAGACAAACCTGAAAAACAAGAAAAGAATCTTCGGTCATTCCTGTTGTCCCTTGAATAATCCCCTATTTTAAATAGTTGATTTATATATTTTTTTATAGTCTTCTGCCGGATTGACTTGTAATTTTAATCCCTATATTTTCATTATGTTATATTTTGAAATTCATTTAAATGAATCAAAAGGTATTCGGACCACTCCGTCCATTGTGGCCATTTCAAAAAGCGGAGAGCGCCTGGTGGGCCAGATTGCCAAAAGACAGGCAATCACCAACCCTGAAAATACCGTATTCGGCATCAAACGGCTGATCGGCAGAAAATTCGACTCAAAGGAAGTGCAGGCGGACAAAAAAAAGCTGCCTTATAAATTGGGAAAGGCGCCTAACGGAGATGTCTGGGTGATCCTGGGAGAAAAATCCATCAGCCCGACGGAGATTTCATCCTTTGATATTGATGCCAACGGCATCGTGAATGTATCGGCAAAAGATCTGGCAACCGGAAAAATACAGTCCATCCGGATCACGGCTTCCAGGATCACGGCTTCCAGGGGATTGTCCAAGCAGGACATTGACCGGCTGATTCGGGAGGCTGACCTTCATGCCGGGGAAGACAACATGAGAAAATCCCTGGTCGAGGCACGGAACAGCGCAGATGCCGCCATCTATGCAACGGAAAAGATGCTGAAAAATACCGCCGGCAAAATTGACAGCCAGGACCGGACAAAAATTGAAGCGGCCATCGGGCGGCTGAAAAAAGCCATGGAAGGGGAAAACACAAACGAGATCGATCGATTGACCAGTGAGTTGCAGGAAGCATCTTACAAGGTGTCAGAACAGCTCTACCGGCAGACTTCCGGAGGGGATGGCCAGGCAGGTCAAAATTCCGGAGAGGATGTCATTGATGCGGATTATACTGATGTGGCCTGACGTCCAGGGGCATAAGGAGACCAGATACCCGGTATCCGAAGACTAAGGCGGTGCACATATGAAAAAGCTGCTTCGGATCATCACCCGGTTTAGTGACAAAGACGAAAATTAAGAGTATGAAGGTAAAAGTAAAAGAGTCGACCGCACTTGTTCAAGACTTTAACAATAGGTATTTTAATGGAAAATAGAAATAATAGTGAAAAAATAGTATCTTCTTATTATTCAACAGAAATAAAAGGGCAAGTATCTTTCGGGACTTCTGGACATCGAGGCTCATCATTAGACGGCACTTTCAATGAGAAACATATCCTATCTATTACTCAAGCGGTTTGTGATTATCGTAAAAAAAATAAAATTTCAGGACCCCTGTTTTTAGGTTATGATACTCACGCGCTTTCCTTCCCAGCTTTTCAAACCGCACTGGAAGTTTTTGCTGCAAACAATGTGTATGTTTTCATTCACGCCAATTGTGAATATACGCCTACCCCAGTCATCTCGTTTATGATTCTGGAGTATAATCGGACGATTAAAAAGTCTCTTGCAGATGGTGTTATTATTACACCATCTCATAATCCACCGGAAGACGGAGGATTTAAATATAATCCGCCTCATGGGGGGCCGGCTGATATTGAAGTAACAAATTTCATTGAAAAAAGAGCAAACCAGCTGATCAATTCTAATAATTATGGGGTTAAAAGGATTGATTATATGAAAGCTTATTCAGCACCGTCTACGCATGAAAGGGATTTTATCACCCCTTATGTAGAGTCGTTATCCAGTGTGATAGACACAGAAACTATTCATCAATCAAAAATCAAAATTGGAATAGATCCGATGGGTGGTTCTGGTATAAATTTTTGGGATCCTATTGCTGATAAATATGGATTGGATATCAATGTTGTTAATTCAAAAATTGATAAAACTTTCAGCTTCATGCCCCCGGATTATGATGGAAAAATAAGAATGGACTGCTCCTCGCCCCATGCTATGGCAAACTTGATCAAGCTTGCAGAAAAATACGATATTGCATGGGGAAATGATCCGGATTTTGACAGGCATGGGATTGTTTGTCCAGATGGCCTGATGAATCCGAATCATTATTTATCTGTGGCCATTTGGTACCTGCTCCAAAATAGGCCTTCGTGGGGAAATGACCTTAGCATAGGAAAAACCTTAGTCAGCAGCAGCATGATCGATAAAGTGGTTATGGGATTAAATAAGGAGATCTTTGAAACGCCTGTTGGATTCAAATGGTTTGTTAACGGTTTGATGGAAGGAAAAATAGCCTTTTGTGGTGAAGAGAGTGCCGGCGCAACTTTTTTAAGAAAAAACGGAGCTGTTTGGACTACAGACAAAGATGGGTTTATTTTAGCATTGCTTGCAGCCGAGATCCTGGCGAAAACCGGACAAACGCCATCCGAAATTTATAGAGACACATTGGTATCTGAATTTGGAAATCCTTACTATAGAAGGATCGATGGTCCCATAACAAATGAGCAAAAAACAATACTTTCACAAACATCACCGGATTCAATAAAGGCGACCTCATTGGCAGGTTTATCTATCGTAAACATTCAGACAAAAGCCACGGGCAATAATAGCCCCATAGGAGGCATAAAAGTCAATCTATCGGATGGGTCATGGTTTGCTATCAGACCCTCAGGGACTGAGCCGAAAATGAAACTCTATATTGAAAGTTTTGGCGGGGAAGAACTCTGGAAAAAAATTCATGATGAAGCTTTTAATCTGATATTCCATATCTAATAATGTGTTTATTATTTGCCGTTTTGGGTCGGATTTCCCTTAATACGACATGTTGGATCTGGGTTAATATCAGAAAGCCTGAATATTGATAATATTATGAAATCATTATTATTTTGCATATTTTTTTGCCTAATCGCCGTGACCTGTTCTGCCCAGGAACCTGTTAACAAATGCACATCAGAGCCTTCCATATCTGAGAAAAATATAAGAAGCCTTTCAGTGTCCCTGGCAGGAATCGGAGTTATTACGATTTGGGGAGCTTTAAAATGGGATTATTTCTCTCAATCACCTCACGCAGGGTCTGAGAGCTTGTTTGGTAATTGATGAATCGGCTGCAATCTCATGAAAATGGCCCCAATTCTCCCAAATTTTATGTCAATAGTCCGGCTATTAACAGAAAATTTGAAAAAATTGGTTCTCATTTTCATGAGATTTCGCTTCGATTCCCTAATTACCAAACAAGCTCTTAAAGAACTGGCTGAACTTGTCAAAAAACATTTTAAACTAATACCATCTGCCAAGCATATGGTTGGAAGGGATTTGGGACGGTTAGAACCAAGCCCTTCATTCAAATACAAAATATAAACTATGGTCCGTATAAAATATGACATCAAGTTGTCACGAAGAAAACTTGATAGTCGAGTAAAATAAAAACATTGATCCCGTCCCAGGGACTTGGAAAAGTCAAAAAATGCGCTACCCGTCATACCTTGAAAAAAAATTTAAATTCCCCGGATTTTACCGGGTAAAATTGGCCTTGCCGTCCATGGCCCTGCCGGATCCGGCAACGGATCTGAAAGCACAACTGGCAAAGGCACTGGATCAGTCAGACATTAAACCCGGACAGGCCGTGGCCATTGGCGTGGGCAGCCGGGGCATTAACTCAATTGCGGATCTTGTGGCACAAATCTGCCGGAGCATCAAAGACAAAGGGGCCCATCCAGTCATCATCCCGGCCATGGGAAGCCACGGCAGCGCCACCTCTGAAGGCCAGGAAAAAACCCTTGCAAAATTAGGCGTTACAAGTGATGCCTGCCAGGCAGTGATTGCCCCGGAAATGGATGCAGTGCAAGTCGGAAGCGTGTTTGACGCAGTGCCTGTATATTTTTCAAAAAAAGCCATGGAAGCGGACCACAGCATCTGCATCAACCGCATCAAGCCCCATACCAAATTCAAAGGGGATGTGGAAAGCGGGCTTTACAAAATGCTTGTGGTGGGCATGGGTAAACACACAGGGGCCTTGACCTATCATAATTTTGCCCTGAAATACGGATTTCATACGCTTCTCAAAGCCATGGGCGACACCATTATTGAACAAACCAACCTTTGTCTGGGCATTGGCGTGGTGGAGGACGCCTATGACCGGATTATGAAGATTGAGGTGATACCGGCGGCCAAAATCAGCACCAGGGAGCCGGGCCTTTTAGCCCTGGCCAAATCCCATTTCCCCAGCCTGCCGTATAAAAAGCTGGACCTGCTGGTGGTCCGGCAAATCGGCAAGGAGATCAGCGGGTCAGGCATGGATCCCAACGTCACCGGCAGAACCTGTGATTTAATGGAAGATGATTTTTCACAAAGCCTTGATGCCAAACGGCTGGTGATCCTGGGCCTGTCCCCGAACACGGCAGGCAATGCCATCGGCTTAGGCAATGCCGACATTATCACAGAAAAAGTATTTGCAGGCATGGATTACCAGGCCACCATCATGAACGCCCTGACCGCCATGTCCCTTAAAAAAGCCGCCATTCCGGTCCGGCTTCCCAGTGAGGAAAAGGCGGTTCAGGCAGGGTTCCAAACCATTGGTCCGGTGTCCCCTGAAAAAGTCCGGGCAGTTATTATCAGGGACACCATGCATACGACGGATTTTCTTGTCAGTGAAGCCCTGGGGCCTGAAACCGAAAAACTTTCCAGCCTTAAAGAGATGACCCCCTGCCGGATCGCATTCTCTTCTTGCGGAGATCTTGTTGCGCCCGGCTCCTAATCCTCAAACTAATTGGCCTTGATTCCCGCATTATTCTTCAATCTCACTGACAATTTGTTTTGCATTGGGAATTCTTTTTCTGTATTCTTGATTCTATTGCAACCTTTTAAAATAGAAAATTTTTATTTACTGTTTTAACGTTTAAAATTGTGGGCTGCGAATTATGTAGCGGATGCGTTGGAGAAAAATCTCATCAAAATGTTTAACGAGAACCCGGATATCACGTCATATAAGGAAATTGTTGAGATTGATGATAAAAAGGTTCTCTATGTTGCCATTCCCTTCCTGGCAAATGACACCCGGTGTATGCGCTGCCACAGCAAGCGGGAAATCGCACCGACGGAACTTCAACAACGCTACCCCGGACAGGGTGGATTTAACGAAAAGCTTGGTGAAATCAGAGCCATTACCTCAATCCGGGCACCAATGGGACATGAATATAACCATATATACATTATCGGTTTGACTATTTTTGTTGGGTTTATCGCCTTTGCAGGCCTCTTCTTCTTTAATACTCAATTAAGAGCTCTTGTTTGGGAAAGAACAACAGCCCTTGAAGAAGAAATTGCAGAACGAAAACGCGCAGAAAAAATATTAAGAAAAAATCGTTCCATGCTTGAACAGATACTGAACACGACGCCCCAATCCATTTTTTGGAAAGATATCAATGGCGTATATCTCGGATGCAATCAGGTGTTCGCGCAGGCTGCCGGACTGGAATCCCCGGACATGATTATCGGTAAGACAGATTTTGATTTACCCTGGCCCAAGGAAGAGGCTGAGGCATATCTGTCCGATGACCGGGAAGTCACTCAATTTAATCGTGCCAAATTCCATCTCGTTGAACCCTTGCAACAGGCAGATGGCAGCAGGATTTGGATTGATACGTCAAAGGTGCCGCTGCTGGATGAACAGGGAAAGGTTTATGGCGTTCTCGGCGTATACGAGAATATCACCGACAGAAAAAAAGCAGAAAAAGAGCTTAAAATAAAAGAGAGCGCCATCGCAGCATCAATCAATGCAATCGCCATTGCTGATCTCCACGGCAATCTTACCTACGTGAATCAATCCTTTCTTTCATTATGGGCACACGAAAATGAAAAGGACGTCCTTGGTAAACCGTTGATAAACTTCTGGCAATCCAAAGATGTGGCTCGATCGT
>NZ_JBFXHE010000017.1:0-27447 GCF_050177295.1 Desulfobacter sp. | reverse complement strand
GGAGTGTGGGTGGTACTCATAAGCGATGTCCTAAACTGTGCAAGAACGACGGTGTTTGAATGAGATTTGGTCCCAACACTAATTTTTCAGGCTGTGAATGGGTGCCGGAATATGCCCGCCGTATTCCACAAAAATATCTTCAAGGTCAAGGTGGGGCACATCCATGATGGTGGCCTTGCCAAGAAGCCCGCCAAACATGACGCTGTCCCCGGCTTTTTTACCGGGCACCGGGATAATGCGCGTGGCCGTGGTTTTGGCATTGATCATGCCGATTGCCATTTCATCGGCAATCATGCCGGCTAAAACCTGTTCTGTAATGTCGCCCGGCACCGGCACCATATCCAGCCCCACGGAACATACACAGGTCATGGCTTCCAGCTTTTCCACAGAGAGAAATCCTTTCCGGGCAGCTTCGGCAATGTGAAGGTCTTCGCTGACAGGAATAAAGGCACCGGACAGGCCGCCCACATGGGACGAGGCAAAGGCCCCGCCTTTTTTCACTGCATCATTGAGCATGGCCAAAGCTGCGGTGGAGCCGGGCACACCAATATGGGAAAGGCCCAGGGCCTGGAAGATTTCGCCGACACTGTCACCCACCGTGGGGGTCGGGGCAAGGGAGAGATCCACCACGCCAAACCGGATATTCAGGATGTCTGCCACCTCCCTGCCAATGAGTTCTCCCACCCGGGTAACCTTGCAGGCAGTGCGTTTGATGATTTCGGCAATGCGGCCAAGGCTCAAGCGCTGCTGGGACAGATTTCTTTCAATGGCGCGTTTGACCACGCCAGGCCCGGACACCCCGACATTGATCACGGCATCGGCCTGGCCCACCCCGAGATAGGCGCCTGCCATAAACGGCATGTCCTGGGGAATATTTGAAAACACACACAGTTTGGCACAGGCCAGACCGTCTTCATCCGCCGTAAGGGCTGCCGCTTTTTTAATGGCCCTGGACATGGCAAGCACGGCATCCATATTAATGCCGGCCTTGGTCGTGGCCACATTCACGGACGCGCAGATCCGCTGGGTGGTGGCCAGGGCCCGTGGGATGGCGTCAATCAACGCCTGGTCTCCTTTGGCAATGCCTTTTTCCACCAGGGCTGAAAATCCGCCGATGAAATCCACGCCCACGGTTTTGGCAATGTCATTGAGTTCATGGGCAATCTCCACCATCTGCTCGGATGAAAAACATGCGCCCACCAGGGCAATGGGGGAGATGGAGATCCGCTTGTTGACCACCTTGATGCCGTACTTGTCACCCACCTGGTCACAGGTGTCCACAAGGGGCGCTGCATGGCCGATGATTTTTTTGCGTATATTTTTTTTGAATACATTCAGGTCGTGGGAAATACAGTCAAACAGGCTGATCCCCAGGGTAACCGCCCGCACGTCCAGGTTTTCATTTTTTACCATCTCTATGGTGGAGATTATTTCCTGATCTTCAAACACCGTAAACTTTCCTTATATCTTAATCTCTTTAGATTTTGTTGGTCACGTCAAAAATGTTTTTGTGCTGGATACGGATGTCCAGGTCCAGGTCTTTTGCTTTTTCCTTAAGGGCGGCAAACAGGGCCGGGGCATCAATATCATTTGTGATCGGAACCTGGTAGGACATGACATTGTCATTGGGATTGGAACCGCCCATGAATACGGCTTTCAGGTTGATAATATTGGCGCCGAAACTTGAAATAATACCGGACAATTGC
Source organism: Desulfobacter sp. (assembly GCF_050177295.1). NCBI lineage: Bacteria > Pseudomonadati > Thermodesulfobacteriota > Desulfobacteria > Desulfobacterales > Desulfobacteraceae > Desulfobacter > Desulfobacter sp. The sequence continues at coordinate 25,741 of NZ_JBFXHE010000017.1, read as the reverse complement.
GCCACAAGGCCTTTTTGATCAGGGCCGGAGGTGGTGATCAGAAAAATTTCCTTGTCCGCCACAGGCGGTTCCAAGTCTTCCTCAAGGGTTCTGACATGGATGGTCAGTCCATGGTCTTCTTCTTTCAAGGTCAGATCCTGTCTGATGGTTTCAGCGGCTACGCCTTCGGGGGCCTGGATAACAAAGAAGCCGGCAAACTGGTTCTGCAGAATCATCTGGTTGACGTTTTCAAGATTGCACCCCAGATCACACAGATCTGAAGTCACACTTGCGATGATGCCCGGCCGGTCTTTGGCCAGGACAGATATTATCATTTTGTTCATGCTTTGCCTTTTTCAGAAAGCTTGCGAAGTTCGTCTATGGTTTTCTTATAGTCAGGCGTGTTAAAAATGGCAGAACCCGCCACAAAACAACAGGCACCTGCCCGGGTAACGGCTTCCATAGTATCTGTGTTGACGCCGCCGTCCACCTGGATGATGGCAGTGGAGCCTGCATCAGACAACATTTTGGACAATGCGGTGATTTTATTTAAGCTGGAATTGATGAAGGTCTGGCCGCCGAAACCGGGATTGACACTCATGATAAGGACAAAATCCAGCTGATCAATGACATATTCAATGGATGACAGCGGCGTGGCCGGATTCAGGGCAACCCCGGCCTTAACGTTAAAACTTTTTATCAGCTGCAAACTTCGGTGCAGATGGGGGCATGCTTCGGCATGGACGCTGATGTAATCGGCCCCTGCTTTGGCAAAATCCGGAATCCTGGCATCCGGGGTCTCAATCATCAGGTGTACGTCCAGCACCAGATCTGTGGCGCGTTTGCAGGCCTCAACAACAATGGGTCCGTAGGAAATGTTGGGCACAAACTGTCCGTCCATAACATCAATGTGAATCCAGTCTGCACCTGCGTGTTCAACCGCTTTGACCTCTTCTCCCAAGCGGGTGAAATCAGCAGACAGAATAGAAGGGGCGATCAGTGTCATCATTAACTCCTATGTGTTGCGTCTCATCCTGGCCATGAAAAAGCCGTCCATTTCAAGAAGGTCAGGAAAGGTTGTTTTCTTAAATGTCTCAACCCCGGATTCGCAGAAAAACGGCAGACATGCTGCAAACCCTGAAGTATCCGGGGTAAAATCTTTTCTTTTGTTTAAGAACCGTTCAATCACCTGGGTTGTCTCTTCGGGTTCGCAGGAACAGACCGCGTATACCAGCACGCCGCCGGGTGCCACCACATTGGCTGCGCCATTAAGGATTTTCTTCTGCAGCGCTGCCATGCGGGATATATCTTTTAAATTCCTCTTCCAACGGGTGTCCGGATTTCTGGCAAGGACACCTAAGCCGGAACATGGGGCATCCACAAGCACCCGGTCAAAATAGGATGAAAAATCATTGACCCCGGCCTTTGTCATGTCCACATGGGTGGTGCGAATCATATCAATGTTCAGGCGGAGGGCTTCGCGGACAAGGCGGTCAGCTTTGCTTTCGCCGGTATCATTGGTAGTGATGTTACCTTTGTTTTCCATTTCAAGGGCCATGTGGCAGGTTTTGGTTCCCAGTCCGGCACAGGCGTCCAGAATTTTATCTCCGGGTTCAGGGCCTAAAAGCTGTACGGCAAGCTGGGCAGCTTCACCCTGAATCTGGAACAGGCCGTCATTAAATCCGGGCAGGTCAGGTATGGCAATGCCGGATGTCCGGATCTGAAGACCCAGGGGACTGAATCGTGTTGGTTTTGCGTTGATCCCTTTGCGTTCAAAATGTGCAATCAGGTCTTCCCGACTGGTTTTGCGCGGGTTAATCCTGATCGTAACCGGGGGCAGATCCATCAAAGCGCCGGCAAGAGCCAGAGTCTTTTCTTTTCCATATCGGCCTGTCCAGCGTTGACCAAGCCAGGGCGGTATGGAAAAGGCAGCATCAAGATGCTCTATTAAATTTTTATCGGAACAGGGCAGGGCAATATCTTTGTGTGACCTGGATATATTGCGTAAAACAGCATTGATGAACCCTGATGCCTTTTTGCCGCAGATCGGTTTTGCAAGTTCAATGCTGGTATCAATGGCTGCAAAATCCGGAACCCTGTCCAGGAAAACTATCTGGAAGACCCCAAGCCGCAATATGGTTTTTACCTTGGGATCAATCCGGTCAAAGGCAAGTCTGGCGCATCGGCCAATCAATTGATCAATGCGTCCCCTGTGCCTGAACACCCCGAATACAATGGCATGGCAAAGCCCTTTATCCTTTTGGCTCAGGTGTTCAAGCTGAAGGGCCGCATCTTCAATGGCACGGTCAAGGGGCAGGGTTGGCTTTTGCCCTGCTTGAATCAGGGTAAAGGCGATATGGCGTGGATCAGCTGTTCTGCTCATTTGAATTGGGCCGGCAGATCAATTTTATTTCCACAAAGAAATGAGGCAGCATCAAGACGTTTTCCTGAACTTCCCATCAGTTCCAGCACCTGGACAACACCGTTTCCCGCAGCCACAAACAAGCCCTTGTCATCGCAGCAGACAAGGGTGCCGGGCAAAACAGATGCCGGAATGGATAAGGATGACGGAACAGCCTTAAAAATTTTAAGGCGTTTTCCGCAAAGTTCCGTAAAGGCCCCGGGCCAGGGTGTCATGGCATTGATGTGGGCGCAGACCGCCTTGTTTGAACCTTGCCAGTTAATGCGGCCGTCCGACTTTTTAAGCATGGACACATAGGTGGCTTTTGAATGGTCCTGGGGAACCGGGGTAATTTTTCCCTGTTCAATGCCGTGGATGGTTTTAATAATAAGCTGGGCGCCCATCTGTGATAACCTGTCGTGCAGCATTGAGGCCGTCTCTTGGGGATCCACAGGTGTTGTTTCCATCAACAGCATATCCCCTGCATCCATTTTTTCAGCCATGACCATGGTGGTCACGCCGGTCTGTTCATCCATATTTAGAACCGCCGCCTGGATAGGGGCTGCCCCTCTGTATTTGGGCAAAAGGGAGGCATGAATATTTATGGGATAGGTTTTGGGGGTATCCAGCATCTGCCGTGAAAGGATCTGTCCAAAGGCAACCACGACAAAATAGTCCGGTTCAAGACCGGAAATCAGCGCGATTGCTTCCGGGGTATTTATTTTTTCCGGCTGAAACACCTCAATGCCAAGATTCAGTGCAGCCTGCTTGACTGCTGAAGGGCTGAGTTTTTTTCCGCGGCCCTTGGGCCGGTCCGGCTGGGTCACTGCCAGTAAGACGTCAAACCCCGGTTCTTTTGCCAGGGCCTCCAGGGCCGGGACAGAGAATTCCGGGGTTCCCATGAAAACGATGCGGGTATTTTTCATTTTTCGTTTTTCAATTGTTTTAACCGTTTTTTCTTATACATGGCCCGTTTCAATGCAGAAATCCTGTCAATAAACAGGATCCCGTCAAGGTGGTCGATTTCATGCTGCATGATAACGGACATAAGCCCGTGGGCCTCAAATTCAATGGTTTCGCCGTCTATATTCATGGCCCGTACAGTGACACTTGTATGCCGCCTGACATCGGCCCTGTAGTCAATAACACTTAAGCACCCCTCGTTTTCAGAGATAAAGGTGTCTTTGGATTTGGACAGGATTTCAGGATTAATCAGTGCGGTAAATGTTTTGTCTCCAGGGTTTTTTTGTTCCTCTCCTGCATGGGGGTCATACACGATAACCCGGCGGTTCATCCCGACCTGGGGGGCGGCAAGGCCCACGCCTGCATCATGGAACATGGTCTCGCCCATATCCTCAATAAAGGTTTTCAGCGCGTCATCAATGGTTTCAACAGGTGCGGACGCTTTTTTTAAGGAGGATTCGGGAAACGTGACAATATCAAGTGTAGCCATTTATTTTAAAATTTCCTTTACCGTTTCAATGTCCTTTCTGATCTGGTCGGACAGCTGCGCAATACTTGAAAATTTAATCTCATCCCGGAGTCGTTTCACCATATTAACGCGTATCCGTGAGTCATAAATATTTTCCTTAAAATCAAGAATATGAACTTCAATGGTGAATATATGATCCCCAAATGTCGGGGAAAAGCCAATATTGGCTACACCCTTGAATTTGCCATGGATGGTTTCCACCGTTACCGCATAAACCCCGAACTTGGGGCATAGTTCATCATGAAGTTTTATATTGGCCGTGGGAAATCCAAGCTGACTGCCGCCGCGCTTGCGGCCTGTTATAACCTTTCCCCGGATCTGGTAAAACCGCCCAAGATAGTGCTTTGCCCGCTCCACATGGCCGTCCATGACAAGTTTTCTGATTACTGTGCTGGAAATGCGCGCCGTGTCGGTTTCAACATCCCGTACCCAGTCAGATACAATGGTCTCATACCCAAGTTCTTCACCCTTTGCTTTGAGCAGCTCAATATTGCCGGCCCTGTTTTTTCCAAATGAATAATCAGGACCAATAACAATGGTTTTCATACCTATTTTTTTTATAAGAATATCTTCAATGAATGCCCTGGCTGTGATTTGCGCAAAGGCTTTATCAAAGGGCAGACAGAGCAGCACGTCTATGCCCGAGGATTCTATCAGTTCGATTTTCTGGTCCCGCCGGGTGATTAAAGGGGGGCTGGAAAGCCCTAAGGCTCTTAACGGATGCGGTTCAAATGTCATGGCGATGCCGGTTCCGCCAATCTGGGTCCCCTTTTCAATCACCTGGTGCAACAGGGCCTGGTGACCTTTATGCACACCGTCAAAATTACCAATGGTAACAACGGCGTTGTTAAAGGGGACCTTAATTTGATTCAAATCTTCTATTAATTCCATGTTGTCCTTTAAAATTCAAACAAAATACTATTGACAAATAAAAAAAACAAATATATATATCTCAACCATCGCATTTAGGCAATCCTTAAATGGGTTGCCGACAAAGCGATTAAGAGTGTGCCGAAGTGGCGGAATTGGTAGACGCACTAGTTTCAGGGACTAGCGAGCGTACGCTTGTGGGAGTTCGAATCTCCCCTTCGGCACCAAAAAAAAATCAAAGCCCTTGTCAATCAAGGGCTTTCGTATTTTTAACCCCGGTTTTTTTATCGGTACACGCCATTTGTCCTTAAGATAACCAAGTGGTAATATGCAACTATATCGTTTTCAGGCCAAGTATGATAATAATAGAGGTCAATCTAATTCAATATTAAAGGTTCCTAAATGGAAAATGTTGTTGACCAAGAGAATCCCACAGTTGCCAGAAAACTGACCAAGAAGGACTTTTTGGTACCTGCCGGCAAAACCAGGGTCAGCACCTCAAAAGCCCTGGTCAAATCCGATCCCATTCAAAGTTATCTTAATGAAATCAATCGATATAAACTTTTGACCCGGGAGCAGGAAATTGAGTTGGGCCGGCGGATTCAGGAGGATAACGACCAGGAAGCCGCTTATATAATGACCACTTCCAACCTGCGTCTGGTGGTGAAAATTGCTTTGGAATTTCAACGTATCTGGATGCAGAATCTTCTTGATCTCATCCAGGAGGGCAATATCGGTCTTGTCCGGGCCGTAAAAAAATTTGACCCGTATAAAAATGTCAAATTTTCCTATTATGCATCGTTTTGGATCAAGGCATATATTCTCAAATTCATCATGGACAACTGGCGAATGGTCAAAATCGGGACCACCCAGGGACAGCGCAAGCTTTTTTTCAGATTAAAAAAAGAGAAACAGCTGCTTTTTGAGCAGGGTTTTGATCCCAAACCCAAGCTGTTATCCGAACGTCTGGGCGTGTCTGAACAGGAGGTGGTGGATATGGACCAGCGCCTGGCCAACTGGGATCTTTCCCTGGACGAACCGCTTAAAGATGATTCCAATACCGAGCGCATTGAATTTATTAACGCTGATTCTGATTCCTCCGAAGACCGCCTTGCCAAAAAGGAGATTGAAGATATCCTGTACACCAAGGTGGATATGTTTAAAGAGACCCTTAACGAACGGGAACTGGATATTTTTGAACGCAGAATTTTTTCCGATTCTCCCGAAACCCTGCAGGACATCGGTGAAGTTTATAATATCTCAAGGGAACGGGTTCGGCAGATTGAAAACAACATTATAAAAAAAATGAAAGCATATTTTAAAAAGGATATGCCGGATTTTGACATGTATGACCATGCCCAGTAATGGTCGTATTCCAAAAGTTTAAAAAGGCATGCCGTACATGAAACACCTTATTTTTACCCTGACCCTGGTTTCAGTCTTAGGTTTTTTTTTCGTTTCAGGCTGTATCAGGGAACCGGGAGAGCCCGGCCCGGAACAATCCAGTCGCCAAATTGCGGATCAGGACCTTAGTTTGAACCAGAGCAGTGATTCCCAGGCTTCGTACTACTATCTTATGGCACGGCGCTACGATAGTAAAAATGAAGCCGATCAGACACAAAAAGCCCTGGAAAAGGCCATTGAAAAGGATCCGGAATCCTGTTTTCTGCAGCGCGAATACATCATCTGCCTGCAGAAACAAAAAAAGTCAGGTCAGGCCATGGCGCTTGCCCAACATCTGGCAGAAAAATATCCGGATAATGTGGAAAATCTGCTCCTGCTTGCCCGGCTGAAAAAAGGGGATGAAAAGGACATGACCATCCTGCTGGAACGGATACTGCAACTGGCCCCCGAGGATAAAGAGACCTTTTTACGGCTGGGCAAAGTGTATATGGATGAGGGCATGACCCAGAAAGCCCTGAATCTGTTCTCCCGGATGGCAAGCATATTTCCCGACTATTATGTTGCCCACTTCTACCTGGGAGAAACCCTGCGGATGGCAGACCAGCCAGCAGCAGCCAGGGAATCTTACCTTAAAACCATAGAACTTGAACCCGATCTTCTTGAACCCAGGTTCCGGCTGGTAGACGTATATAAAACCCTGGGTGAAGAAAAAAACAAGACAGAAATTATAAAGAATCTCAAAGAGATTCTGGATGCTGCCCCCAAAGATGAACGGGCATTGATAGAGCTTGGCCTGTTTTATTTTGACACCAATGATTTTCAAAACGCGGACGACATCTTTGCCGAACTTGGCCGGGAAATCTGGAAAAACCCGGACCTGGTGGTAGATATTGCCCAGATCCTGATACCGGAGCATAGATACCAGGATGCTGTTACGGTATTCTCCCAGGTCAGGAATACCGTCCCCGGGAATGCCAACATCAATTTTTTTATGGGCATGGCTTATGAAGGCTTAAAAAAACCGGATAAAGCCATTGAGTGTTATCTGAAAGTTACGCCCGATCACTCTCAGTATAAAAAAACAATTCTAAGCATTGCTTTTCTCTACAGGGACATGAACCGCACAGAAGAGGCGATTCAGTTCTTGGAACAGCACCACAGGCAAAGCCCGGCAGACATTGATATTACCTCGTACCTAGCCTCATTTTACCAGGAGGAAAACCGCTACGACATCGCCGTCACCATGCTGCAGCATGCATTGAAAGAGACCCCGAAAAATACGGCCCTGCTGTTCAAGCTTGGTGCTGTCCTGGATACGGCAGGACAGCGTCAGGAGAGCATTGAAACCATGAAAACCATTATCAGACTGGATCCCCAACATGCATCTGCACTTAATTACCTGGGATATACCTATGCGGAAATGGGCATTCATCTGGATCAGGCTCTGGAACTGGTACAACGGGCACTTAAGATCCGACCTGAAGACGGTTATATCACGGACAGTCTGGGATGGGTTTATTTTAAAAAACAGGAATATGGCAAGGCTGTTTTCTACCTTGAGAAAGCCGTTGAACTGTCTGACTATGAAACCGTTATTGCCACCCATCTGGCAGATGCCTACATTAAAACCGGACAGCATCAAAAGGCAGTTGACATGTATAAAAAAGCCCTTGATAATGCCAGACCGGATCAGGAAAAAGAGATCCGGGAAATTCAGGAAAAACTTAAAAACTTAGAAAATCCAGGGAAATGACGGTGAAATATCTGCATTCTCGACATCCGGAACGCCCCGGTCTCTGGCATCCAGGCCTTGGCATTATTGCCGCACTCCTTTGCGCTGTCATGCTGACAGGACCGGGATGCGCCATGCTTGGGCCTCAATTCGGGAAACAGACAGACACCCATGCCGAAGATATCATAAACCACATTCAGGCGTTCAATGCACAAATTTCCACATCCAAGGGCATCGGCGAGCTGACCCTGACCCGGGGCATTCGAAAGGAATCGTATAAAATCGCCTGGGCTGCCCAGGCGCCCAACCGGCTGCGCATGACCCTGCTCATGTCCGGCCATCCTGTTGAAACCATTGCCTCTGCCGGCCAGTGGGTTACCTTTGTCTCCCATACCGGTGCCCACAAACCCCATTCAGCCGCATCTGCAGACCCGGACCTTGATCCTTATATCAATATCCCGTTGCGGTTGTCTGAACTGGTCAGCCTTCTTCTTGGAAGGGTGCCGGAACATCCCTTTGACCGGGCCTGGATTGTTCCTGAAAAACCGGATACCGTTTTTGCCTCACAGTCATTTTCTCCAAAAATCCAGGAATTTTTAACGGACGAAACCGGAATACCCATGAGGTATCAGGTACTCGATAAAAAAATGAATGTCATTTTCGGAATATGGTATTCCCAATTTTTTATTCGCGATCATTTCATTCTGCCCGGGGTTATCACCATAAAAGACGGAGACAAAAGGGCCATTGAGATCTCCTTTAAGAATCTTATACCCAATATTCCTGTAAAAGAATCCATATTCAGGTTGACAGGATCATGAAGATGAACATAATTTAAAAGGTTTTATTATTACCATACCTCATAAGGAGATAACTATAGATCATGATTCACAAAAGCGTTGACCAGGCCCAAAAAGCAAGTAGCTGTTCCCAGCAGAGCTGTCCATCCCAGCAATCCCAGAATGATGCTGCAAAGCAGCAAATGGAGATGGAAGCAATGATCAAGTCCAATCTGGCCAAAATTAAAAACAAAATATTTGTTCTGTCCGGCAAAGGCGGTGTGGGCAAAAGCTCTGTATCAGCAAATCTTGCGACAAGTCTTGCAAAAAAAGGATATAAAACCGGTCTTATGGATGTGGATGTCCATGGTCCTTCCATTGCCCAGATGTTCGGCATGAAAGACCTTTTAGATATTGATCCCGGCACCAAACTGCTGTTACCCAAACAAATCAACGAAAATCTCAAAGTGGTCACCGTCCAGGCGTTGATGCAGGATAAGGACCAGGCCATCATATGGAGAGGTCCTGCCAAAACCGGCATCATCAAGCAGTTTGTGGGTTCGGTTTGCTGGGGAGAATTGGATTTTCTGATTATCGACGCCCCGCCGGGCACAGGTGATGAACCGCTCACTGTCATACAAACCATTCCGGACGCCAAGGGTATCATCGTGACCACCCCCCAGGAAGTCGCCCTTGCAGACATCCGCAAATCCATTTCCTTTTGTAAAACCGTTAAAATGGAAACCCTTGGTGTACTGGAAAACATGGCCGGATATACCTGCCCGCACTGCAATCAGTTTATTGATCTTTTCAAAAGCGGCGGCGGAGAAAAAACCGCCAAGGCACAGGGCTTAAATTTTCTGGGCTCCATTCCCTTTGACACCCGCGTCGTGGCATCCGGCGATGATGGTGTGCCCCTGATGACATATGAGGCAGACGGCCCCTTTAAACAGGCATTTACAAAGGTGGTGGATAATATCCTCAAGCAGATTGAAGGATAATTAGTTGAGTCCGGACAAAACACTCCGGGCACTGAAAGCCCGCCTTGAACAAAGGGAAACCCAAACCCTGGGCACCCGGGCCTGTTTTTCCAAAAATGCTGTACGGCGGTATCCGGAAGACCGATCTGACACCGAATACCGCCTTGCTTTTTCCACAGATGCTGACCGCATTCTCAACTCCCTGGCCTACACCCGTTACAGTGATAAAACCCAGGTGTTTTCCTTGATCAACAATGACCATCTCACCCACCGGGTTCTGCATGTGCAGATGCTTTCCCGGGTGGCAAGAACCATTGGCCGGTACCTTGGACTGAACACCGATCTCATTGAAGCGGCAGCCATTGGCCATGATATCGGGCATACGCCCTTTGGCCATGACGGCGAGCGTTTTTTGTCCCGCCTTACCCAGTCAGCAGGGGCGGGACACTTCCTTCACAATCTTCAAAGCATGCAGTTTTTAGATGTCATTGAAAGAAAGGGCAAAGGCTGGAACCTGACTCTTCAGACCCTGGACGCTATTGTCTGCCACAACGGAGAGGCCCATGCAAGGGCGCTTACCCCGGCACCGCCGCGGGATTTTGCGGATCTTGATGCAATGGTCAGGCAGATCCGGGCCGGGGCCATGGGTGATGTGCTGCCCATGACCATGGAAGGGTGCGTGGTCCGCATGGCCGATACGGTTTCTTATATCGGAAGGGATTTTGAGGATGCTGTCCGCCTGAAGATTGTGGCCCGGGACCAGATCCCCGGCACCTGTCGTGAACTTTTAGGGGGTACCCAGGGCACCATTGTATTTAGTCTGGTCACGGACCTGATCAACACAAGCATAGACCAGGACTTCCTAGGATTTTCCCCTAAGGTGGCTCATGCCCTAAAAGAATTAAAGCAGTTCAATTACCAATTTATTTACAAAAACCCCTTAATAAAACAGCACCTGGCAGGGATTGAAGATATTTTTAAATCGTTGTTTGACAGATACATGAACGATCTGGCCAAAGCAAATGAGGCTTCCGTCATTTATTCCCAGTTTCTCAACGGCATGGATGCCACCTACCGTTTAAACCACAGCCATGCCGAGATTACCCGGGATTTCATTGCCGGGATGACCGACTCCTATTTTATCCGCCAGGCCCCGGACCATTTGCGCCCTGTCCCCATTGACTGGGTATAACGGCAGAGCACCGGACATGCCAATGTTTGAAAACCGCAAAGTTTACCGTGTTTGCCACCAGAAACAGGGGCTGGTCACCTTTCATGTAACCGTAAAGGAGACCAACCTTAATATCCAGGCAGATTCGGATCTCAGTGAAAAGGCTCTGCGGTCCGTTCTGACCCACCGCCAGTACATTGAAAATCACATCTCCCGGGTTCCCGGGTTTGCCGACAGCCTCACACCTTTACCTGATCCGGGGATAGCCCCCAAAATCATTTGTGAAATGACCACGGCGGCAAAAACCGCTGGTGTCGGCCCTATGGCAGCCGTGGCCGGCGCTGTGGCCCAGGGTGTGGGAAGAGATCTGCGTCAATGGTCCGCCAATGTCCTGGTGGAAAACGGCGGTGATATTTTCATAAAATCAGATACCCAGACCATATTCACCATATATGCCGGGTCATCACCTTTGAGCATGAAAACCGGTATTAAAGTGGCCCGGCGCCCTGATTCGTTTGCCATGTGCACTTCCTCGGGAACCGTGGGTCATTCCAGAAGTTTTGGCAAGGCTGATGCCGTATCTGTGCTGGCAGAGTGCTGTGCTCTGGCCGATGCTGCTGCCACAGCCCTTTGCAATCAGGTCCAGACCCCCAAAGACATTGAAAGTGCCATTGCCGCAGGCAGGCGCATGACCGGGGTTCAGGGTATTGTCATCATTTCAGGAAAACAGATTGGATTGTGGGGCGCCCTTGAACTGGTCAGACTATGAAACCGGAGCAAATGCTGTGATCATCCTGCCTAATGAATCCAGCAAAGTGCCAGTTCATCAGTTTAGTAAATTTAAGACAGGATTAACAGGCTACGCTTAACTGATTCCGGCCGTTTTCTTTTGAAAGGTACAATGCTTTATCCGTGCGTTTGATAAATGAGGTGAAGTCTTCACCTCTGACAACTTGTGCAGCACCGATACTGATGGTCACAGAGGCCTTCATACCGTTTTCCGGTATGAACACAGCTTCCTGGACATGGTCCCTGATGCGGTTGCCCACCAGACAGGCTTCCTTTAATTCTGTTTCCGGCAAAATCACGGCAAATTCCTCACCGCCGTAACGATAAGCGGAATCCATGCTGCGCAGGCAGGAGGAAATGATCATGCCCATGCTCATGAGCACCTTATCGCCTTCCAGGTGTCCCCAGGTATCGTTGTATCTTTTAAAAAAATCGATATCCAGCAGAAGAAGTGATAAATCCCGGGAGTAGCGCTGGAAACGTTTGATCTCCTGCTTGATATGATGAAAAAACTGCCGGGAATTGAACAGACCTGTTAACCCGTCGGTTATGGCCAGCTGCTTCATATCTTCTAACAGCCTCTCCCTTTCCTTTTTAAATGCAGCTTCTCTGAGCATCCGTTTGATTCTTAAATCCAGCTCTTCAAAACGGAACGGCTTGAAGATGAAATCGCTGGCTCCGGCATTAATGGCCTCTTCATAGGAATAATCAACAGAATATCCGGTCATGACCATAACATTGATGTCGTACTGTTCCCGGATCAGTCGGGTCAGTTCAAGTCCGTCCATTCCCTGCATCATGATATCCGTTAAAACAATATCGGGCTGGAAGGTTTTCAAAACCTCAATGGCCTGGAATGCATTTTCAGCACTTTTAACCTCATAGGTCATCAGTGTTAAAAATTCTTCCACAGATTCCTTGATTGCTATATCATCGTCAACAATGAGGATGGCATGGGCCATGAGCTTCTCCGATATAAATAGAACGCCTTGAACAGCGGCTGTTCTTGACACCGTAAATTACAATTGATAAATGTATAGCCTTATTATATAGATACACCTTTTTTGTCAACGCTTAGTTTGGAGTCTAATTGAAATACGATCCTCTGCATATTAGAAATTTTTCTATTATTGCGCATATTGACCATGGCAAATCCACCTTGTCTGACCGGCTGATTCAGCTATCCGGTATTATAGAAGATCGGGACATGAAAGAGCAGATTCTGGATTCCATGGATATTGAGCGGGAAAGGGGAATTACCATAAAATCCCAGACCGTATCCCTTCCCTATACGGCTCCGGACGGCAGCAAGTTTCTGCTGAATCTCATTGATACACCGGGGCATGTGGATTTTTCCTATGAAGTGTCAAGGGCCCTTGCTTCCTGTGAAGGCGCCTTGATACTGACCGACGCATCCCAGGGGGTAGAGGCCCAGACCCTTGCCAACCTGTACCTGGCCATGGAACATGAACTTGAGGTCCTTCCGGTCATCAATAAAATTGATCTGCCGTCGGCAGAGATTCAATGGGTTAAAGACCAGATTGATGAGGATTTGGGCCTTGACAGCGACCAGGCGCTTCTTGTGTCTGCAAAAGTTGGGACAGGTGTTGACAAAATTTTTCAAGCCATTGTTGACAAGATACCCGGGCCCACCGTGGAAAACACAGGCGCATTCAAGGCCCTGATATTTGACTCTCACTATGATGCTTTCAGAGGTGTTATCATTCATGTCAGGATTTTTGAGGGAAGTATCCAAAAAGGGGACCGGATACAGTTCATGTCCAATAATGCGATCTACAAGGTCGAAGAAGTGGGACTGTTTCAGATCAAGCGTAATCCCCAGCAAAGTCTTGAGGCGGGTCAGGTTGGGTATTTTATTGCAGGGATAAAGCTTATATCTGATGTTAGAATCGGTGATACCGTGACCATGCCGGATAAAAGATGCGACAAAGCACTGGGCGGTTTCAGGGAACCTACGCCTGTGGTGTTCTCTTCCATGTATCCGGTGGCAGCCGACGATTATGCGGAACTGACCGAGGCCTTGGAAAAACTCAAGCTCAATGATGCCTCCCTGATTTATGAAAAGGATTCATCTTCCGCACTGGGGTTCGGGTACCGCTGTGGGTTCCTGGGACTTTTACACCTCGAAGTGGTTCAGGAACGCCTGGAGCGGGAATATGATATTTCACTGATTTTAACCTCTCCTTCGGTTCAGTATGAAGTCACCTATGCATCAGGGGAAGTTAAGATAATTGATAACCCAACCGAATATCCTGATCCCACGGAAATCAGATGTGTCAGAGAACCCATTATCAACGCCTCTATTATTATACCGGATAAATATATGGGCAATGTCATGCAGGTCTGTCATGAGTTCCGGGGCGTCAGCACCAATTATCAGTATCTGACCTCCAACCGTATGGAAATGAAATTTATCCTGCCTTTGGCCGAGGTGGTTTATGAATTTTATGACCGGCTTAAAAGTGTGACCCAGGGCTATGGTTCCTTTGATTATGTAATTGCAGGCTACCAGGAAACAAATCTTGTAAAACTGGATTTTCTGATAAACGGGGAACGCGTGGATGCGCTTTCCATGCTGATTCACCGGGACAAGGCAGAGACCAAGGCAAGAGCTGCCTGCAGAAAACTGCGTGAAGAAATCCCAAGGCAACAGTTTAAAATCCCCATCCAGGGTGCCATTGGCGGTAAGATCATTGCCAGGGAAACCATTTCTGCCTATCGCAAAGATGTGACAGCCAAATGTTATGGCGGCGATATTTCAAGAAAACGCAAACTTTTGGAAAAACAGAAAAAAGGCAAAAAAAGAATGAAGATGGTTGGATCTGTGGAGATCCCCCAGTCGGCTTTCCTGTCTGTACTGAAGTCGGACTAAATCGTGTCTATATTTGGGCCAGGATATGGGCGAATAATATACAGCGCTCCCACAGGCTTGCCTTTTCAATGTACTCATCTTCGCTGTGGTCTTTTGCGCCCACCGGCCCTAATCCGTCAATGACAGGGGTGCCTGTCTCTGCAATGGTATTGGCATCGGACACGCCCTGGCGTAGTTCATCAATAACAGGCGTACCAAGTTGGGTTGACAGCTTCTGAATTTGTTTAAACAGATCCTGCCCCTGCCTGGTTTTGGGCATGGCCGGGCGGCTTGAAATAAGCTCTACAGCAGCGGTGGTCCCGGGGACAAAGGTCTGATTTGTCAATTCGTTTATCCTGGCGCGGATCAGATCCGATTGTGCGGATTCAAGAAACCTGAAATCAAGGTCAGCCACGGCTTTGTCCGGTACGGTATTGGCCCCGATACCGCCGGCAACCGTTCCGACATTGGCGGACATGCCATGTTCAGGATCATTCATTGCCTCTATACAGACAATTTTATGGGCAAGCTCAAGAATGGCACTGGCCTTGTTTTCACCTGCAAAAGCGGCATGGCCTGCTTTTCCGGTAATTGTCATTTGCATACGCAAATTTCCCTTTCTGCCGGTTACAATCTCGTTGGACAGGCCTCCTGCTTCCAGCACATAGGCCAGACGGGACCGGGTAGCCTCCTGTGCAATAAGTTCCCTTGATGATGGAGACCCGATCTCCTCATCACTGTTAAATATAAACGTCAAAGGAATATTGTGCATGAGCCCTGCATGGATGAGCGCCTTGATGGCAAAAATCCCCACAACCAGTCCGCCTTTCATGTCCGCCACCCCGGGTCCGAAACAGCGTGTAGCGTCCTCTTTGTACCAGTTAAAGGAAGATTGTGGCAAGAATACCGTATCCATATGCCCGGTAACAAGGATCTGATCCTTATGATCAGCAGTCTGTCCGGGACTTTTTACGATCAGATTGTTGCCAAGGTCTTTATTGTCAGTGAATGTGCATGTAAAACCGGTTCCCGTGAACGCTTGGGCAATTCGCTGGCCAACCCGGTCAACGCCCTGTTTATCTTTAGAAAAACTGGGGATAAGAACAAGTTCTTCAAGTAATTTAAATAAAAGCGTTTTATTGTCAATGATATAGTTAGTAATTTTTTGATTCATATTGTCGGATGCCATGATTCCTTGGGGTTCATATTCTTATGCCTCGACCATAACCTTTTAGACGATACATCCTAGGGCACCGACCCGTGGGCCACAAAGATATTCTCCGATGCAAAGGCCCCTTTTTCCATCAGGGTGGCGCCAAGCTGCTTAAACGTTGCTTCCGTTTCCAGATCCCAGTCCTTATATCGCTTTAAATGCTGTTGCTTGAAACCGAATACAATATCGAAAAAGAGTGAGGGACCCAGCATTTGTGTGGTGACCGGCACGATATCGACCTGGGCCGCGGCAAAACCCAGTTCCCCGAAGTAGCCCAAAAGTTTACGCCCCACATGACGATCTCCGCCGTATCCGGCCTGGGCCCGTGCTACCCGTGCCTCCACAGCCTTCCATCCCGGAACTTCCGGATGAATGAAGATCGTCCCGTCATCTACGTCCAGGATGCAGACGATGCCGCCCGGACGGGTCACCCGCCGCATCTCCCTAAGACAAACCAGGGGATCCGGGATATGCTGGAACAGCAGCCGGGCATAGGCGAAATCCACACTGGCGTCATCCAGGGGGATGGCCTGGGCCGTTCCTTCAAGGAACCGGCACCGGCGGCCTTCGGATGCCTGTTCCCGGGCAAGAGCCACGGCCCTGGACCGCAGTTTTGCCTCGGGCTCCACCCCGAAAACCTGACTGGACGGGAAGTTACGGGCCAAAAGCAGACTGGTGATGCCCGGGCCAGATCCCAGGTCCAAAATCCGGTCCCCGTCGGTCAGGCCGATCTGTCGTAAGCGGCTGAACTCAAGAACTTCAGCAATCTTCGCCTGGCAGCTCAACCGGGCGAATTCGCCCTGGGGATCGGACAGGGTGTCAAAGTGGTAGGACTCTGTCCGGGCCTCGGTCCGCCTGACTGCTGTCCGGATGGAGCGGGCCATATGGCGGGACGGACTGCGGACTGCGGCGTCCGGCCCTGTTTTTTTTTTGCTCAGATGGTCGGCCAGGGCGGTGTTGGCCGCAGCCGTGCGCCGGGCCAGGATGGTCAAAAGGTTTTTATAGAGTTGAATCGCGGTGCCCGGATCCTTCCTGCCGAGCTGGTCGAACAGGTGCTCCGGCAGGAGAACCACCTCACTGTCCTCCAGGGCGAGGATCACGGTGGAGGACCGGATGCGGGCCAGGGTGATCAGTTCGCCAAACGGTTCTCCCGGCCTAATTAGGTAAATGAAGTGGGGATTTGCAGCCTCTCCCACGCCGACTCCCAATGCCCCGTCGATCAGGATGCCCATGGCCGCTTCCCATTCGGTATTCACCTGCACTGTTTCGTTGTTGGAAAGGAAAATCCTCGGCAGGTTCGGTAAAAGAACCTCCAGCACAGCCTCGGGAATATCCTGGAACAATTTCCGGGAGGGTTCGGGTGTTATTGCAGGGGAGGCATAGGCCAGCTGAGCCCAGAGGCTCCGGTGGGTAATCCGGGTAAACAAAGGTGTTGCGAACATGGGGAACCGTTCCTTGATCACGCCTGCGGCCCAGCCGTGATCATCTCGGTCCTGGGGAAGAATCAGGTGCAGGGGACTGCCGGTCTTGGATAGATATTCCCGGTCATTGATGCAGCCGACCAGCGGCACCTGCATCTGGCCGTGGCGGTCGAAATTCGGCAGATAGGGACGCATGCCCAGCCGGTGATACAGACTGACCATTCCCAGACGACAGATGCAGAGCGCCACGTTGACGCGGGTTTCAAGCAGATGGCGGAACATGTCGGCCAGCAGCAGCGAGATCACCGTACCGCCCCGATAGGCAGGCAGCACCGCCAGGTGGGAAATGAACACAATGGTTTCAGGATCAAACAAACCGGATAAGGGCTCAAATCCCAAGGACCGGACCAGACCTTGGTCCGGCCGCCCCCTGGACAGGCGGTTCACCCGGACGCATCCCACGACTTGCCCCTGTTCGTCCATGGCCACGAAGTGGTCTGCCCAATCATCCAGATCGTCCCTGATCCGTTCAAGGGTATGGTCGGTGCCCGGTAACTCCCGGCCGCACTCCTGAACCCATATCCGGTAAAGAAAACGGTATACGCCCTGCCGGTCCTCATCACCGGCAGGACGGCTGATGATGATATTCATGGCATTCTCCTTAAAACATGGAAAACATTTTTAAAAGGCTTGCGGAATAGTTAAAAAAATGCTTAACAACGATATTCTAAAGGGTTCTGCTGATGGCGGTTTAGTCGCGTACCTCGCGTACCTTTTTTGTGCCGCATTTATTATATATAGTATAGGAAAAATTGCCATGATTAAAAACAATACACTCAAAGGGGAAAAACTGCTGGGTATTTACAGGGAACACCTGTCCCTTACAATGCAGCACATTGTTCAGATACTGGCAATCCATGTGTTTCCAATGAGGCAGAAAGAACTGATCTATTGCTTGGATCAGATGGGAGAAAAAGATTGCAACGGAAAAAGATTTTCAGGTCAATCCATCCAAGATCTTATAAAAGAGCTTGAAAGGTTGGAAATGATTCTCAAAGCGCCTGGAAGCGTGTCCTGCAATACGCTTATAAAACCCCATGCCCTGGCGGACGCAGTCCTATCCGGAAAATTTACATCTATGGCCAAGATTGTTTTAGATTTAACGGGGTTTGAAGCCGGAATATTAAAAATGATGGATGGAAGGGCCCAAGGATTTGACCGGAATCTTCAAATCAGTCTATTTGTCCATGACGATCCTAAGATGATCTTATCTCTCTGGCAAAACGCACAATTTTATATTCCTGTGGATTTCAATGAAAAACCGCCATTATTAACCCTTCTGAACCAGCCTTTTAATCCCGCGCTGTTTAAAACAATGAGCCATGAAATTCAGGCCCATATCCTGCCCATAATGTTTGCAGAGGCTGATATCCGTTTAGACGACTGCCGGGACTTTTCAGAATATGCAGTTGAATTTTATTGTTCGCAAAAGGGAATGGAAAAACAAAAAACCAGGTTATTGGAGTTTTTACTATTATGCGGACGGTTCAAAGAATATGATACTATTTTGATGACCATACCGGAAGACTGCTACGAGCATATGGTTTTCCAGGGTATGCGCAGTCTTGTTTACAATGAAGACACAGCATTACCATGGTTTAACAAAGCGCTTTCCCTTTTAAAAAAACAAACCCGTAAACGCAAAATATTTTTGCCGGGGCTTCCGGGCCTCATGTTTCTTTTTGCCCTGCTCAAGACAAAGGACCCGGGTCAATATCAAATTGCGCTGGCCCACATTGAAACCGCATTGAAAAAACAAGAAATGTATTCAATTCCTATTGATCGGATCGCATATTTATTCAAGATGTTTGAGGCCAAAGAAAGCGTGATTGAGGCAGAATCAAGCAGGTATGATAAAATTGAAATTAAAAATTTCAAAATCCGGTTTTTCTTTATCCTGATCATGGCATGGAGAAATCATGAGAACGCAAAGCGCCATCTGAATGAACTGAAACAGATTCATCAAAAAGCGGCAGATTCGGGTTTTCTCTGGTTAGCCGCGGAATCAGCCATGCTTCTGGCCGACCTTGGCAATGATCCGGACACAAACATTGAATACGCAAAATCTGCCCATAGCAACTGGGGAACAGCAAGCCTGGTCAATATGATTCCCCAAATACCTGTGTGGGAAAAAATTTTAACAGCCTTAACCCACATAAGCCAAAGCAATAATACCAGCCCAGGGGATAAAACAGGCAATCCCGACCAGAGAATGATCTGGCTTCTCTCTTATTTTGAACGGGCAAACAGTGTGGAAATTACCCCCAGGTTACAGAAATTGACGAAAAAGGAAACCTGGACAAAGGGGCGGGCCGTGGCATTAAAAAATCTGCATGAAAATTTTGAAACCATGGACTGGCTGACGGGTCAGGATAAAAAGATCTGCAAGGCGATTAAAGCAGATTCTTTTCAGTCAGGATATAGCAGCGATTATTATAACTATGCCCAAACTTCGTATCGATTTGACATGGATAAAGCCCTTGAAGCCCTGGTTGGACACCCCTTGATCTATGCAGACGAAGAGATTCAAACCCAGGTGGAAATTATTGAAGGGGAACCTGAACTCAGGCTGAAAAATGAAAAGGGACAGTTGCGGATGACCATGGACGCAACACCCCTGATCAATGGAAACAACACCTGCCTGGTTCGTGAAACCCCAACCCGGTTCAAATTGATCAAATTTTCACAACATCACCAGCAAATTGCAGCGCTTATCGGAAAAGACGGCCTGGCACTGCCCCAAAAAGCAAAGGAACATGCGCTCAAAGCGGCAGCAGCGCTGGCATCCTGTGTCCAGGTCAACTCGGATTTTGCGATTCCCGGCAATGAACATGCCAAATCCGTTATCGCCGATCCAACGCCACATGTTCATATCATGCCGTTTCAAGATGGAATCAGTGTTGAATTTATGGTTCGGCCTTTTACCGATTCCGGTTCATATTTTAAGCCGGGGCAGGGCGGTATCCATGTGTTTTCCCAGAAAGAGGATGAAAAATTAACAGCGCAAAGGGATCTGGCAAAAGAGAAAGAATGCCTTGAAGAAATTGTCCGCCTTTGTCCGGCAATGGAATATATCTCTCCTGTGGATAATCAGTGGCAGGCCGGAGAACCCGAGCAGGCATTGGAGCTGCTTTGTGATCTGAAAAATTGTGAGAACAAGGCAATACTTGAATGGCCCAAGGGAGAAAAACTGAAAATCGCTTCCCAGGTGTCCTTTGACAGTCTGAATCTGAAAATTCAAAAAGACCGGGAATGGTTCAAGGCCAGCGGCTGCCTGAAACTTGACAATGACCTGGTCCTTGATTTGGCACAGCTCATGGAACTGCTCTCAAAAGCCACAGGACGGTTTCTTCCCCTGGATGAGAACACATTTGTCACGCTGACCAAAAGCTTAAAAAATAGCCTTGACGAACTTAAAACCTATAGCGCCCCCCATGGCAACGGTGTCCGCATTCCGCCCCTGGCCGCTCCTGCCATGGAAGACCTGATTGATCTGGCAGGGCATCTGGAATCAGATAAAGCCTGGAAAGATCATTGTAAAAAATTAAAGCAGAGCATTTCTCCAGAACTTCCAGGCACCCTTCGGGCAAGCTTAAGGGATTATCAGAAAACAGGGTTTGATTGGCTGGCCCACTTGATTCACTGGGAGGTCGGCGGATGTCTGGCCGATGACATGGGGATTGGCAAAACTGTCCAGGCCCTGTCCGCAATCCTGATGGTTGCAGACCAGGGGCCTGTCCTTGTGGTTGCTCCCCTTTCTGTCATGTCCAACTGGCAGGAAGAATGCCAACGGTTTGCCCCCACACTTCATCCCAAAATATTTGGTCCCGGAGACCGGGATTTATTTCTTGACGCCCTTGGGCCCTTTGACCTGGTGATTGCAAGCTATGGCCTGTTGCAGACCGAGGCTGACAAGCTTGCCGGGATCAATTGGCAGACCATTGTACTTGACGAGGCCCAGGCCATTAAAAATATGAAAACCAAGCGTTCCAAAGCAGCCATGAAGCTTAACGCAAGGTTCCGGCTGATCACCACGGGAACGCCTGTGGAAAACCATCTGGATGAACTATGGACCCTTTTCAATTTTATCAATCCAGGTCTTTTAGGCAGTTTCAAAAGGTTTCGGGAACAATTTGTCCTGCCCATTGAGCGGGATAATGACAAAGAGGCTTTAAGGCGTCTCAGAAGACTTGTACGTCCTTTTATCCTGAGGCGACTGAAAACCGATGTACTGACTGAACTGCCTGAAAAAACAGAAATTACTTTGTATGTGGAGATGAATCCGGAAGAAGCCTCCCTTTACGAAGCCCAGCGGTTAAAATCCCTTGAAAACATTGAAATGTCCAGTGACACAGCAGGTGCCAGGCATTTGAAAATACTGGCAGAATTGACCCGGCTGCGGCGGTTGTGCTGCAATCCTGCCCTGGTTTTTCCGGAGGCAAATATCGAAAGTTCCAAGCTGAAAGTGTTTGCCGATACCGTGAACGAACTGCTTGCCAATCAGCACAAGGCCCTTGTGTTCAGTCAGTTTGTAGGACATTTGGAGATTCTCAAGGCTTATCTTGATAAGCAAAAGATCTGCTATCAATACCTGGACGGCACAACACCTGCAGAAGAGCGCCAAAAAAGAATCCTGGCCTTTCAAAAAGGCCAGGGCGATCTTTTTCTTATCAGCCTGAAAGCCGGGGGTGCGGGCTTAAACCTGACCGCGGCAGATTACGTTATTCACATGGACCCATGGTGGAATCCGGCCGTGGAAGACCAGGCATCGGACCGGGTTCACCGCATCGGCCAGACCCGGCCGGTAACGATTTACCGCCTGGTGGTCAAAGGGTCCATAGAAGAAAAAATTATTGGGCTGCATCGTGAAAAACGCGAGCTTGCTGAAAATCTTTTGGCCGGTAGCGATGCTGCTGCCAGGATTTCGGCGGATGAGTTGCTCGAATTGCTTAAAAAATAAGGGCATTAACCCTTTATTACTCTTTTTTCTTTTCCCAGAAATCACGGCTTTCCTGGAGAATGTCACTGATATCGTCATCCAGCATATCCTGGCCGGTCTCCGTGTATCCATCTTCCAGGTCAATATCCGGCAGTTCACCGGCGCTTAAATCTTCTATGTCATCTGCTTGGGTTAAATCATCAATCAGTTCATCACTGTCATCTGCTTCAAGAAGATCTGAGCCGTCCTGATCAAATACAGACTCATCTTCAAGATTTTCAATTTCCAGTCCGGGTTCAGCGTCCCGGATATCATCAGACAGGTCTTCCCCGGATGCTTCATTGGGTGCATCGTCATAATCCGGAAGGTTAATGGACAGATGGTCATCCAGGTCTGATGCCTGCACCATACTTTCACTATCTTCAAGCAGGTTGCCGTTCCGGTCAAAAAGCAGGCTGCCATCCAGATTGATTTCATAATCAAGCCTGAACGCTACGTCATTGTCATGTACGACAATCCGACCGCCTTTGGGGGACAATGCCCTTACTGTCAGGCGTTCCTTGAGCAGATCCCTGACTGCATCAAGATCCAGATCTTTCTGGACCGATGCAATGAGGTCTTTTTCTCCGTTCAGTATGACTTGGGGATCTGTAATTCTCATGCATAACTCCTTAGTTTATCGATTGAATGCGATGTTGGCAAAACTGGGATCAATAAAGTTTTCAAGGTCAATAATTTTACCGATTTCCATGACATCATGCATGTATTTTTGAATTTTATCAAGCGCTTCTGCATCCGGATAGAGTCCATCCCAGCGTATGGCCATGGGCTGGGAAAATACATTTTGAAGCACCTGGGGATTCAGACCCATTTTACCTTCGGGATCCAGGAATTTTACACCAATGTCCGCAGCCCGGGCCTTGTCGTTCTCAATATATTCACCGGTTTCCACCAGCAGGGATACAAACTCCTGGACAGCATCGGGATGTTTCTGGATAAAGTCCTTTTGCATGGCCACAATACAGCAGGGATGATTTTCCCAGCGTGAGGCTGAATAGAATTCCAGGTTGCCGATTCCCCCCTTGATGGCTTTGGTGGCAACCGGTTCTGCAACCATGAATCCGCCCACATCCTCGTTTTCTTTCATAATGCCGGGCATCTTGATGGGAGGAACCACTTCAAAGCGTACATTAATGGCCCTTTCTCCGGGAACACCGGGTTTGAGCCCCAGTTCCTTTAAAAATTTATGGGCAAGCATGTGGTGAACCGACATTTTGTGGGGAATATCCACAACTTTGTATTTGTAAAAGCTTTGCAAAGAGTCAAACCTGTGATCATAATGCCTAGACCGCACAAATGTGGAACCGTTCTTGTGGGCAAACAGGACCAGTTGAATGGGGGAGTCATAGGCAAACAGATCCATGGCAATGGGTGCCAGAACAAATGCACAGTCGATTTCCCCGCTTTCAAGGCCTTCCTGTATGGGGTTCCATCCACCCATCAGGCTGGTGGACAGGTCAAAGTAGCGGGGCTCCACATCCCCTTGGTTAATCCGGTGTTTCAGGGCGCCCAGTGCAAGGTGGTCGGTGATCTGGATGTGGGCCACATTAAGTTCAACGCGGCCTCCGATAATGCTTCTCTCTTTTGTTACCCGCTGTTTTTTCATCCCTCCGGAGAAGGCCTCTTCAATGGCTTTTAATATTTCCTCCTCATTAAACGGCTTCGGGCAATGGGCATTGCCGCCGGCTTCCAGGATGTCTTTCTGCTTGCCCATGTCAGCCTGGGCTGTGGCCATGATAAAAGGCAGATCCTTGAATTCCTCCAAGGCCCTTAATTGTTTGAGAAATCCCAGACCATCCAGCGTGGGCATGTTCCAGTCAGATATGACAAGATCTGGTTTTTCAGCTTTAACTTTTTCAATGCCGTCTATACCGTTCACCGCCATGACAAGATTTGAAAATCCGACTTTCCCTAGAATTTGTTTGAACATTACCCGCATGGTTCCTGAATCATCTGCCACAACAATTTTAATATTCGGGTCTACCGCCATAAAATGCTCCTTAGGTCCTGTAAAGGTATTACATATAAAAAATTAAAAATCATATTTCTAAACATCGTCGGCCCATGACCACCTGAACCGGTGCTGCAATTTCTGGAAAACTCTGTCGAGCATAAATCCCAGTATGCCGATGGCAATTATCAGGGCCATAAGTTTGTCGTACTCCATGGTATCCCTGGCATCGTTAATCAGATAGCCTAAGCCCGATGATACCCCTAAAAACTCTGCCGGGACCAAAACAATCCACGCAATCCCCAATGCCAGCCTGATACTGGTCATCATATGGGGGACGGAATATGGAATAACAATCGTCTGAATGAGTTGAAGGTTATTGGCACCCTGGTTTAAAGCCATTTTTATCCACTGAGGATTAATATTCATAACACCAATCGCAGTGTTCAGTATTATAGGACAAATTGTCGCCATGACAATTAAAAAATGAACAGCGGATTCAAAGCTTGTAAATAAAAGCAGTGCAATGGGCATCCAGGACAGGGGGCTGATCATTCTTACGAATTGAATCGGCGAATACGTCAGCTTGCGAAGACGTGTAAAAAAACCGATAAGCACGCCCAGTGGAAGCCCGATGGCCGCTGATATGGCGATGCCGACAACAATTCTTCCCAGGCTTGCAAAAACCGACACCCAGAATCTGGAATTCTGAAACGCGTCTGCCAGGGCCGCCAGGGTGGGGCCGGGCAGAAATCCCTTAAAATGGGACAGTCCGGGCCGGGTGAAGATGAACTGTGTGACAACTGCCCAGGCACAGACAGACAGGATAAGTCCGGCCAGTTCATATTTCCAGCCCGACCATGCCCGGGTTAAAAATGGTGACAACCCGACCAGAACAGATCTGTCATGGATCTTATTTTCAGTTGATTTCAACGGTTTCTTCCCGGGTAAATGCATCTTTCATGTCGCAATGGCAGAACCCTTTCATGCCCCCCATGTCGTCAAGGGTTTTTCTGACAAAACGGTCGTCCACAAGTTGTGCCACCGCTGTATTTGTATCAAGGGTTGCCAGGAAATCCGTGTTGCCTTCGACTTTGGTTTTTTTCATTTGTTCCAGAATAAATCGGGTGGCTGATGGAAACGGAAAAGGCTGGAACCCGATTCTTTCCACATGCCACTGGGGATGCACCAGTTCTTTTTCGGGAATGTCACCAAAGACCCGGTTAAGGACGGATTCATTTACCGGCAGAAATCCTTCGCCCTCCCTGCTGAGCAGGTGGGCGGTTTCCCTGGGATTCTGCAGGCACCACGCCTGGGCGCGTACAATGGCGTTCACCGCCTTTTGGATCATGGCCTGATTTTGCAGGATCAGATCGTCTTTGACCACGATAACACAGCAAGGGTGATTTTTCCAAATATCTCCTGAATATCGCATTATTTTTGCTGAAAATTTTTCCTGGGCCAGGGCGTTGAAAGGGTCTGCCACGATAAACGCGTCTATTTTTTTTCCCAAAAGCGCCTGGGGCATATCCGGGGGCGGCAGGATAAACAGGTTCACCTCGTGGGGGGCAAGCTTTGAGCCCGGCGGACGGATTACAGGCTCAAGCCCCTGGACCTGAAGGCCTAAC